>CALFTN010000072.1 GCA_937916395.1 uncultured Clostridia bacterium
CTTGTTTTTGTTCGATTTGTCCGTTCTGCATCTTTTTTTCCTATCCCCTAAAAAGAGGCTGTAAAAAAACGTTAAGTTTTTTTACAGCCTCTTCATCTTTATTAAACTGTTTCGTTAAATGTAACAGACTGTGCCCATTCAGGGAAAGAATTATAATTTGCAACATACGATTCTTCTGTTACACAAGCAAATGACACACCCCAGAAAGCCTCTTCTGATTCATAAACATATTCTTTAAAATAGGCTGTTGTACCAACATCACTTGTATACTGATATTCAAAATAATAAAGTCCATTTTCACTCTTTAAATCCGAACAAAAATAACCATTCTTCTGCTCTTGGAGATCAATAAGTAAGTTAGCATATTCTTCAAGAGTTATATTTTCATAACCATCAGCAATAGGCTTTGCCTCTTCAGCAATAAAAACTGAAACATCTTCACTCAAAAAAGCTGCTGTAAGTTCTTTACCAGGAGCCTCAATAAAATCTCTGGTTAAAGTAATTTGCATTTCATTTACTGTGAATGTCTCTGGTCTGTTTGCTAACGCTTCTTTATTAGAAACCAAACAGAAACCACCTATTATTCCAATTATAAAAGCCAACAAATAGATAATAAGTGCTTTTTTTAATGAATGTTTTCTATTAGCTTTTGTTTCATCATTAACCTGACCTTCTAATCGAAACGGATTACCAGTTAAAGGGTTAAATTTAGTTCTACCAAGTAGATATGCATCTGCTTCGTCAGCAGGTAATCTTATAAACTCGCTACACAGATGCTTAGAAAGCTTATCCGCAATTATATAAATTTTAACTTCCTCGTTTGGAATTTGAAATACAGCTTCTTCGCCATTTTTTAATGTTCCTAATTTTCTACAAGACTCTTTGTTAATTTTTAAATCTTTTGAATTCGAGTCAACTATGTAAACCTTATATTTACCTAAACAACCAGCAAAAGCTTTATCTCTTTTAATTACTAAATTTCTCATTTTACACCCCACCAAATTTTAGTAAATCAATATTAACAAATACTTCGACAAATTTCAACTATTAAAAAACAATGAGTACAGACGCCACAAATGAAACTGCCGTTGCTACATAATCTTTTTTAGTAAGCTTCTCTTTCTGCAACACACTTATAACAGTCGAGAATACCATTACACCACCAGTTACAAGCGGATATTGCACTGAAGCCGGTAAATTAGAAAGTGCTATAAGCAAAAATAAATTGCCAACACCATTTAAAACACCGTAACCAGATGAATACAAAAGATTTTTGCCTTTAACAAGTGGTATCTTTTTATATTTAACCAAAAGCCAAATTGCGCAAATAATAACAGAGATAATATTAATTAAAAATGTAAAGCCTGTGCTGTCAGTAATCGGATACCCTGAAGATTGGTGAATTTTAGAAATAACCCCTGCCATACCATTAAGCACAAAAACTGCCATATAGTAAAGGAGTGCTTTTTTACCATTCTCACCCTTTTGTATATTCAAAAGAACAGCAAGAACAATTAAAATACAGCAGACAATTTTTAATGGTGATAGCTCTTCATTATAAAAACAGACACCTAAAAGAAAAGGTAAAATCATACCACCAAGCATTGAAAAAACGGAATAAACTGAAAGGTTGGCAACAGAAAATGCTTTTAAACTGAAATAAAGCATCATTATACCTGAAACTGCACTTATAAATGCAAGTAAAACACTGAATGGGGTTATAGTAATTTTAAAACCACTAATTATAAGCATAATCAGTGAAGCAACAGCACTCTTATATAATGAAAACACAAGAGTTGCTTTTGTGTCACTACCATAGCCTTGTTGAAATTTTTGATTGAATAAAAATTGTACTGCAAACATTACAGTTGCAATTATAACGAGAGAATAATAAAACATAACTAACCTACTCAATTTCTAAATTTGTATAATATTTTAATAATCGTTCAACTTTTTTAGTTTTGCAAACCTTACCTTTTAACAGGAATTTTTCTATATGTGGATAATAAATCTCTAAATATCTGTAAGCGGGACAGCCTAAGCGATAAATTGAAAAACCTTTTCTAATCCACCTGATATCCTTGTAGTAAATAGTTTCTTTAAGTCCACAAGTGTGAATTATTAACAATCGTTCTTTATCAAAAGTAAAGCAAAAAGGCTCAATAACAATAACAACTAAATATAAAACTGTCATTAAAACACCTAAAATAAAGAAAAGTCCAAATTCACCGAAAACATAAACATCTAATGAAACCAACAAAATACCAATGATAAAACAAAATAAATATAAAAACTGATAACGATTAAAAATAACTGCTCTTGATTTTATCTCACTCATATAAACCCCTAAAAATTAAAATCCTTTACACATAAATCCTGACCAGTTTGAGTCTGTTGACAACTCTCCACCATCTTTAAACATATCTTTATGGTTATTATCATTATAAAACCAGGCATTAAACCAACTTATTACATAACGTGAATATGCTGCTGGATTTGAACAGCAAGTTGTATGAATTGCACCATTAAGCGAAGCATAAACTGCTGGACCAGTTACTGCGTTATAAGCAGTAACAAGCCATTTTTGTGGGTCAACCACTTTATCCTTGGAGCCAGCCATAAATAACACAGGCTTTGAAAGCTTTTCTGCTTCTTCAACGTAGTTGCTACCGGCAAGTGAAATTACACATGCGATTCTGTCATCCTTAGCACCTGAATTCACAGCGCTTCTACCACCCTGAGAGTGACCAATCACGCCGATTTTTGACTTATTAACCTTTTTATATAATGCACTTGATTTGTTATTTCCCTCATCAATTACAAAATCAATAGCATCAATTTGTGCTGTACCATCGGCAGCCATTGTTTCATCACTTGCAACTACAATAAAACCTGCACTCGCAAGCTCTCTTAACAAACCATCATAAAGCGATGGTGGGCAACCCGTACCATTTGCCCATGAAATAACAGGAAACTTTGAATCGTGTGATAATAATTCACCTGGATAATAAACAATATATACTCTGTCACTTGTGTTATATGTAGCTTTTTCAATTCCACCATTGCTTTCAACACTGTCTGGCGTTAATCCTTTTGGGGCAGAAGTTGTAGGTGCTTCGGTTGGTTTCTCCTGAACAGTTGTAGTATTATCTGAATTACCTTCACCACTGCTCTTAGTTGTATTCTGCACATTCTGAGTTTCAGACGGCTGTGGTGCTACATTTGTTACAATACCTGTGTTTGTATTTGTGGTATCGATATAAGAATTATCGACGTAATTATTATTGAAATCGTTATTAACACCACTATCTATATAAGGTGTAGTTGTAGTTGGTGGTACTTCATTATTTTTGCCACACCCCACAAATAAAACTGTCAATGTCAAGGTTAAAAATATCGCAATTATCCTTTTCATAGCTATCTCCTAAAAATGGTTTTTATTTAGTATAGCAAAAACTAAGTTATAATGCAATTATAAAAACAAAAATCCGTCATAAAGGAGACACTACGTAAGGAAGTGTCTCCTTTCGGCTTTGTAATTAATCATAACGGCGGCAGAGAGGTTTTTAACCTTCCTACCGCCGCTATTTTAGTCGTCATCGTCTTCGTTAGGCCAACCGGATATAATATGCAATTCGCCCGAATCCATATCCATCGCCATATTATTTCCCATCCTCATCAATAAATCCCCATCAGAATCTATTGCCATATTGTCAGATATAGAATAAGCAAAATCGCCGTCCTCATAATCAAAAAAAGTTTACCCATAATTTTCCTCCTTTAGTATTAATTAAAACGTGGCAATTGAGAGATTAATGCTTTTATTTCAGGGTCACTTGTTTCTACATCAGCCAAAATAATCAATTCATAAAAATCCTCATCCTTAATGTTTTTCAAAGCACCAAGCTCATTACAAATATAACAACTACTAAAATCTATATTAGTAGCTTTCTTTCGGTTGTAGTCGATTCCAAATTTTAATATTTCTATTGCTTGTTGTTTATATTTATCTAAATTTTTTAATGCATAACTTAAACAGTTATTTATTATCGGATTGATTGAATTATATGTAATTGACTCGAGCTGTTTTTTTCTTTTAGCAAAATTACTTAATTCAAATACATATTGTTTTTCTTCAAATATTGAACTGAATATTTCATTATTATCTAATATTAATTCTAAAAAATCATTGTTGGCAAAAATACAACTGCCAACATCATAGTAACCACAAGCAAAAAACATATTATAAGAATCATAAATGCTATTAAATAATTCAACATCCTTCATGCTTGCTACAAGACGTGCAAATTCTATACTATTTTCAAAATTAATCCAAGTTATTCCTTTGTCTTTTCTGAATTCAAATTGATTAAAATGCCATTTCAATTTTATTCCATACTCTTCATAAAGATATCTCACGCCATTAACCGAATGATATTCAACAACATAGTCAAGAAAGGTTTTGCCGAATTCATCTGTTTGAGTAATAATAGGTTTTCCGTCAGTTGCCAGCAATAAATTAAATTCATTTTTATATAATTGTGGATCATCTAAATATGCATAATATCTAAAGCCTTTGTTAAATGGTACGTTTTCTTTTTCTATAGGTAATTTATACGCATCTTCATCCATCAGTCGTGCTAATGAAACACCGAATATTTTTTCTAAAGGGATAATAAATTCATATTTAAGCGGTCTTTCACCTTTTAACATTTTTGAAAAGTTAGATTTTTCTTTATTTGCAAATTTGTATGCTTCTTGACCTTTGATTCCTAATTCATGTGCAATATTCACCAGCAAATGACTATACATTTTTATCTCTTTTAAGTTCATATAATGGTCAATATTTTTCTTCAAATTTGTCATGGCTTATGCCTCCTTTTTTATATTGTAACACATCTCATTCTAAAATGGTAGTCATATCAGACAACTTTTATTGTCTTTTTTGATGTTATCCAAAAATCAAGGGAAAAACTTTACGGTCAAAATTGACAACTAAACAAATCACCTACTACGCAACCATAAAGTTTAAGTAGAGCGTAAAACGCGCCTTTTTAATAGGAACTGTGCCCACGAAATGCCCACTGACATCTTTTCTCAGAGTATCTGAGAAAGTGTCATAGTGGGTTATTACACACTTTGAAAAGGTGTGTAACAGAAAACGGCATAGCCAATGGCTACACCGCTTAACGAAATCAATTATTCAGTTTAGATACAAGAGCCACCTTGGGGCACCTTCCTTACGGAGGGTGCCCCAAAGACGGATTTTTTATCCTAACAAAACATCGGTAATAAGCATTACACAAAAACCCACTAACAAAGCGTAGGTTGCACCACGTTCGCTACCGTGTGAATGAGTTTCAGGAATCATTTCGTCACTTATTACGTAAAGCATTGTACCACCAGCAAAGGCTAAAGCAAAAGGTAAAATTGCAGATGCAACACTTACTGCAAAGTAACCAATCATTGTACCCACAACCTCTACAAGACCAGTAATCATAGCACAAATAAAAGTCTTTTTAGGTGTAACACCAGCAGAAAGCATTGGTGAAATTATTACCATCCCTTCAGGAACATTTTGCAACGCAATACCACCAGCTATTATAAGAGCCTGTGAAGTATCGCCCGAACCAAAACCAACACCTGCAGCAATACCCTCTGGTAAATTGTGAATTGCAATTGCAGTAACAAACAAAAGAACCTTGCTAAGACTTGAGTTTTTGTGTTCTTCTGACTCGACACCGACTAATTTATGAAGATGCGGAACTAATTTATCTATAAGATTAAGTGCTAAAGCTCCCATAAAAATTCCTGCAATTGTAATTAAAAGACCAAAATCTCCACCATATTCCAGTGAAGGTAAAATCAAACCCAAAACCGCTGCAGCAAGCATTACACCCGCTGCAAACGATAAAACAATGTCTGAAAATTTATGAGAAATCTTTTTAAACATAAAACCGATTAAAGAACCGATTATTGTAGCACCACCAACACCCAAGGCTGTTAAAAGAACTAATTTCATACTAATTCATCTGCCAACTTATTAATTTCTTCTATATTTTCATCACTCAATGATGATAAAATCTTAACTGAGTTTTCACAATACTCAAGATTTTTGCTATTTTCAAGCATTTTGAGCATTACCTTTTTTGCCATAGGCATCCAGCTACCATTCTCGACAAATGCTACTTTTCTATTGCTGTAATTTCTTTCAGCTAATTCATGAATAAACTCTCTCATAAATGGAAAAATCTCACCATTATAAGTAGTTGTTGCTAGAACTAATTTGCTGTAACGAAAAGCATCCTCAATATTTTCTGCCATATCGCTTCTTGCAAGGTCTGTTACAACAACCTTTTTTGCACCTTTAGCTTTCAAAACTTTTTCTAATTCAAACACAGCTTTTTTAGTGTTACCATAAACTGAAGTGAAAGCTATTAAAATCCCCTCTTCTTCAGGAGTGTAGCTTGACCATTTATTATAAAGGTCTAAGTAATATTCTAAATTCTCTTTAAGTACAGGTCCGTGAAGTGGGCAAATAATCTGAATATCCAAAGAAGCTGCTTTTGAAAGAAGCTTTTGAACTTGAATACCATATTTACCTACAATACCAAAATAATATCTTCTTGCTTCACAAGCCCAATCCTCTGAAATATCCAATGCACCAAATTTACCAAAACCATCTGCTGAGAATAAAACTTTATCTTTATTATCATAAGATACAATAACTTCAGGCCAGTGCACCATTGGTGCTGTAAGAAATGTTAATTCGTGATTACCTAAAGCTAATTTATCACCCTCACCCACAACAAACTGATTTTCTTTAAAATCAGTTTTAAAGAAGTTCTTCATTATTGCAAACGCCTTTTCAGATGAAACAATTTTCACTTCTGGGTACAGCTTAATAAATTCAGCGATATTAGCAGAATGGTCTGGCTCCATGTGATGAACAACTAAGAAATCAGGCTTCTTGTCACCAAGAACAGCTTTAATATTATTAAGCCATTCATCTTTAAACTCAAGTTCAACAGTATCCATAACTGCAATTTTTTCATCAAGAATAACATAAGAATTGTAAGCCATTCCGTTTGGCACTTCATACTGACCCTCAAACAAATCTATTTTGTGGTCATTTACACCCACATATTTAATATCTTTTGTAATTTCCATATCTTTTAACTCCTCAAATAATATTTAATTTAAAATTTTACCGTCGGTTGCAATTGTAACAACCTGCCACGGAATAAATTTACCACTTTTTTGTAATGCTTTTTTTACCGCATTTTCTATTCCACCACAACAAGGAACCTCCATTCTTACCACTTTAACACTTTTCAAATTATTATTTCTAATAATTTCGATAAGTTTTTCTGAATAGTCACCATCATCTAATTTGGGGCAACCAATTAAAGTAATGTGGTTTTTAATAAAATCATTATGAAAATTCCCATAGGCAAAAGCTGTGCAATCAGCTGCAATCAAAAGGTTCGCGTTTTCAAAATAAGGTGCATTAACTGGTACTAGCTTAATCTGACAAGGCCATTGTGCAAGCTGACTATGAACATTTTGAACATGCTCTGTTAAAGGACTTTCATTCCTCTTAATAGCTTTTGTCTGAGTACCAGGGCAACCACAAGGAAGCGATACACCTGTTTTTTTCATTTTAGCTTCTAAAACTGCATTTTCATTATATTCAGGTGCCTCTCTTTCTTCAAAAGAAATGGCATCCACAGGGCACGCTGGTAAACAATCACCGAGTCCGTCGCAATAATCTTCACGAGTAAGTTTTGCTTTGCCGTTAACCATTTCGATTGCACCTTCGTGACAGGCAGAGGCACACGCACCACAACCATTACATTTTTCTTCATTTATTTTAATTATTTTTCTTATCATAACATTTTTCCACCCAAAACTAAAGCTTTATTTCATTTTCGCAGTGATTTTTATTCATAATATCGGTAAAGTTTTTTATAGTTGTATCTGCAATATTTTCTAATGCTTCTTCTGTTAAAAACGCCTGATGAGATGTAACAATTACATTAGGCATAGAAATAAGTCGTGCTAAAATTTCATCTTCCATTATATGACCCGAATTATCTTCAAAGAAAACATCAAACTCTTCTTCATAAACATCTAAACAGGCAGCTCCGACCTTACGTGATTTAATTCCATTTAAAAGTGCTTCAGCATCAACCAATGCACCTCGAGAGGTATTTAAAATTACTACACCTTTTTTCATAGTGTTAATTGCATTTGCATCAATTATATGGTGGGTATCTGCCATAAGAGGACAATGAAGTGAAATAATATCGCTTTCTTTAAAAATCTCTGAAAGCTCAACATATTTTACCTTTTCTCCATCAATAATAGAATTATCAGGAAATTTGTCATAAGCTAAAACATTCATTCCAAAGCCTTTACAAATATCAATAAAAGCTTTACCTATTCTGCCGGTACCAATTACACCAATTGTTTTACCGTGTAAATCAAAGCCTGTAAGCCCAGAAAGACTAAAATTATAATCTCTTGAACGTATATAAGCTTTATGAATTCTTCTAATAGAAGTTAATAATAAAGCTATGGTATGCTCAGCCACTGCATAAGGTGAATAAGCGGGAACTCTTACAACTTTTATTTTATCTTTTGCGTGTTTAATATCAACATTGTTAAAGCCTGCACAACGAAGTAAAATCACTTTAACACCTAATTCAACCAAGCAATCAATTACAATTTTGTCAACAGTATCGTTAACAAAAACACAAACGCCGTCATACTCTTTAGCAAGATTTACTGTATCTTCATTAAGCTTTGTTTCAAAATACTTAATTTTTATATCATTTTCAGCACAAAATTTATCAAAAGCTATTTTGTCATAGGGTTTAGCATCAAAAAATGCAATTTTCATAAAATCACTCCTTGCTTTTATGTATTTATTTTAGTATAATAGAGAAAATAATTATGTTGAATTTTCAACAAAAGGTGATGTTTTTGAAAAAATACTTTAACATTTTGAAAAAATGCAATTTGTTTTCTAACATTGAAGAAGAAAAAATCAATAAAATGCTCGAGTGTCTTGGAGCAAAGGTAGTTTGCTTCGATAAGAAATACACAATATTTTCTGAGGGCTCTCCTGCAAGATATATTGGCATAATGCTTACAGGCTCTGCACAGATTTTTCAGATTGATTATAGCGGAAACAGAAATATTTTAAGCAGCATTGAACCTGGCGAAGTTTTTGCAGAAGCATTTGCCTGTGCTGAAATAGACGCACTACCTGTTACAATAATTGCAAATGAACCAAGCGAAGTAATGCTTATTGATTCAAGCAGAGTTTTATATACCTGCTCAAATAATTGTGATTTTCACAGACAGCTAATTTTTAATTTAATGAAAAATCTGGCTACAAAAACTCTTCTATTTCATCAAAAAATTGAAATAACCTCTAAAAGAACAACAAGAGAAAAGCTGTTGACTTATCTCTCATTGTACTCTAAAAAAGTAGATAAAAAGAGCTTTACAATTCCATTTGATAGGCAGGAATTAGCAGACTACTTAGAAGTAGAAAGAAGTGGCCTTTCAATGGAAATAAGCAAATTGAAAAAAGACGGTATAATTAACAGTCAAAAAAATTATTTTGAATTATTATAAATATTCCCCTTGAATTAGCTTTAAATTCAAGGGGGTAATTTTATATTTCTATAAGTTTCGTATCATCTAAATTATATGAACTAAGCTCAACCTTTTTAATATTAAATTCATCATAGGTTTTATAATAATATATTCCCTTAGAAACATTACAACAAGAGGAATAACGTGTGTATTCATATTCACCGTCACGCACCAAGACACAACCCTTTGGCATAGCAACAGAACTTAAAATATGAAAAAATTGGTTAACACTTTCTTTTTCGCCACTACCTGATTTTGATTTATATTTTACGAATGTCGCTTTAATAAATCTTGATGCTGATGAAAAATCACCAGGAAGCCCTAAAGCACCTAACCCAAGGCTATAATTATTAAATACAATGTTATTTGATATTTTATTTTCAGATACGCCTTCGTGTAGTGACATATAATTATTAAGATTCATTAAATGATAATCAAAGCTGGGATTGTTTGTTAAAACACCAACAGGATTTTCATATATTTTAAATCCTGATTTTACACTTTCTATGGTTAACGATTTGGTTTTGTCAGAAACAATCCAATGAAGTGGTGAAAGTGGCAAATCATCACTAAAATTTATATTTACAAGATTTATGCCGTTTAATTCTGTTTTTGCCTCTTTGATATCTTTACACTTACCAAGTATATATGGTATCAGCTCAAATGGAGTAATATTTTTTAAATTATCTGAAAAAGGCTTATAATCTGCATTATCTGGAAAATTGAGACCAGCCATAGAAAGACCTTTTTCGTTTGTTGCTTCAAAATATAATGGATAATTTTCAATTACAGTCGCCATTCCAATTAAAGCATAGTGTGTTTTTAAAGGCTCTACACACCGCATTTTCAACAGGAAATTTCTTGGGGTTACAACTACCCTTTCATTATAAGAACGCTCTAAATCAAGATTGCGACCAAAATAGAAATCATTAGTTTTATAGGTTATTGCAGTACACATAATAATTCACCCAAAAATTATTATATCCCACAAGAATTCTTTTAATAATTCTTGTGGGAAGTCTATTTAAAATTTATAAGTAATTCCACTATTTATAAACCCGACATTTTTAAAATCTTCTGGATTGTGTCGCACAATATAATCGATATAAGAATCAATGAGCTCTGCTGTTAAAATGTAACCAGACGGATTGAGATGACCATGAAGATAAAACTGTTTTTTAAACTTTTCATCATAAACAGGACCATATTTATAGAGGTCAATTACATAAGAATTTGAGAAAACTTCTGTTAATTTATAAAGCTCATTATAAAAGATTTTAAAATTTGGGTTACTTGTTCTGCTCTCATCCTTAGGAAAAGTTACAAAAAAGAATTTTGCATCAGGACTAATCTCTTTATAACGACTTATAATTGCACCATAGTAACCAATAAAAGTCGTTTTATTCTTAGTGAAATCCTTTGTATCAATATCATCAACCGAACCTATTTCTATACCGCTGTGGATGTCATTAGCACCAAGCGCAATTACATAAGCCTGACAAGCTTTATCTTTATTAAAAAAGTCGTTTTTTTCACCAAAGCTCTCGATATACTCACTCGCTGTCATTCCACCACGAGAGAAATTAAAGGCTGTCAAACCATTTTTACGGGCAATATACTGTCCCCACGAATACTCATATAAATCGTGGTATCCTTTATTCCCATCTTTATCACATGTTTCAAACTCACCAGAAGAAAGGCTGTCACCAATAAAAGCGATTTTTCTGAAAACAGATGTGTGACTGTAACCACTGACTAAATTATCAAGTGGTTTCTCATTTTCGATAAATAATTTCTCATTCCAGTTCATAATAAACACCTACAAAAATTAAAATATTTCAAATCCAAACAATTCTCCATCAACCAACTGAAGTTTTCCAGTTTGACCAATTTCAAATCCATCATACATTTCTTTTAAAACCTTTAATTTAATAATATCATTATTTTCAGTTTTAAAACACACGAAAAATTCTTCAACTGATTTTACTGATTTTTGCCCCACCACTCGTGTACTACACATCATATCAACAACAGTTGCATTCATTTCTATAGTAGTAAACTTGTAATCCAAATCAGTTTTAATGTTTTTCTCTGGTGGGTCATTTTTATGTAGCTTATTACTTTTAGTAATTTGTACCCCCAACAGAACAAAAAATATAACCACACCTAAAAATACAAAACACATAACAATTGTAGGAAAAATTTCATTAAACATATTATACACTCCAAGGCTTTTCATTTATAAACACTCTGAAAAGTGGTAAGCACGATGTAAAAAATCTTTTGTATGCAATACAATAATTTTCACTAACCTGTGTTCTTTTACACCCACCAGCCCTACAAAGACCAAAGACGTTACAATTTTTACATTTCTCTGGTATTTTAAGGCTTTCTTTAATAAAATTCTTTGCAGTTTCACTTTTTTCCATTGTAGCAAAATCAGTTTCAAGAATATTGCCAAGGAAATATTCATCAGTGCAATAGAAGTCACAAGGGTAAATATTACCATTAGCTTCTGAAACATACTGATGGGTACAATGACCTAAAATGCCACATTGTTCAACTGGTTGCCTTAAGAAAAGACGTACCCAATTATCAAATTGTCGGATGCTTATATAATTGTGACGAACATAATCTTTCACGTAAAGGTTAAACACTTTTATAAGAAAATCACCATATTGCTCAGGCGTCATATAAAGTTCACTTTCTTCGTGAGAATCAAAAGGTTTCAGGCAAGGTATAAACTGAATATACCTAAAGCCTTTTGAACGAAAGAATTTATAAACTTTTTCACCATTATCGGCACAAAAACCTGTAAGCACTGTTAGAATATTAAAATCAACATTATGTCTTTTGAAAAGCTCAGCTGTGGTCAGAATTTTATAAAAAGAATTATCTCCACTTGGCTTTTTTCGGAATTTATTCCCATCAAAATCACCATCCAGACTAAGTCCTACTAAAAAGTTGTTTTCGTGAAAAAATCTCGCCCACTCTGCATCAACAAGAGTACCATTTGTCTGAATACCATAAAAAATCTTGCTATTTTTAACATTCTTATCTTTTACCGTTTCAACAAAAAAATTAAAAAAGTCAAGACCCGCAATGGTAGGCTCTCCACCCTGAAACGCAAAAGAAATGTTTTCGCCATCAGCATATTGAAGTGCTTTTTCTATCAAAACTTCTGCAGTGTCTTTTTCCATAACACCAAAACCAAGATGTTCTCTGTGCTCAGAAACATCCTTATAGAAGCAATATTCACAAGAAAGATTACAAAGTGATGAAGCTGGTTTTATCATCAAAGAAAGTGGTGGCATATAAATTTCCTTTCAAATTTAACTAAAGGGTGACATTTCTGCCACCCCTTAACTTTTTTGTTTTATTGTTCAATAATACCGCGTCTGTTTTCTTTAAAATCGTCAATAATTTCGTGCATGCGCTCATTAAATTGGTCTGAAATTTCAGGATAAACAGGTGTACGGTTGTAATTTTCTGCATAGTCGTCAGTAAGAATGTGAAGCCAGTTCTTTCTATTCTTATCCCAGAATGCAGAGTTATCATTCTGAATTTTCTCAAAATATTTAAAAGTTACATAATCGTTATTTTTGAGTACATCATAATCATATTCAGGATATTGAGAAGTAACCTCACTAACTGGAACTGCATACTGAATTGCTTTAAGCTTTTCACGTTTCATGTGAAGAATAGGATGCTCTTTTGTATGTAAAACAGTATCTTTTTTGAGCATCTGTGTCATTGAAACACCATCTATAACTCTGTCGGTTGGTAAGTTATTTTCGCTACCATCAACAGTAATACCACAAAGGTCTAAAAGTGTTGGGAATAAATCAACAAGAACTGCAGAATTCTCTCTCTCAGTTCCCTTCTTACCAAGAGCACCGTTGTCATTGTCCCACCTAATCATAAATGGAACCTTCTGACCACCTTCATAAGCTAAGTATTTACCACCGCGAAGGTCACCAACTGAACCCTCAAGAGCAGGTCCGTTATCACTTGTGAACACAATAATTGTATCTTCAAGAACACCCTGCTTTTCCATCTCATCAAAGAGAATACCGAGGTAATGGTCGAATTCTGTGACACAGTCAACATAAGTGCCAAGACCTGATGTGCCATCAAAATCATCACCAGCAAACACCGGAGCATGAGGCCAAGGTGTTGCATAATACGCAAAGAATGGTTTATCAGACTTTGATTGTTCAGCAATCCAAGAGCTGATTTCATCATGAATCCATTTTGTTGCCATGCTTTGGTCTTTAAGGTCTTTTGTAGAATGAACAATTTCCCAATCGCCATCTTTTTCAGTTACATGATAGAAAGGCTTCATATCGTTAACATGGTGGCTACCATAGAAATAGTCAAAGCCCTGGTTTGTTGGGAGATATTCACCATAATCACCAAGGTGCCATTTACCAAATGCACCTGTGTTATATCCAGCTGATTTAAACGCTTCTGCAATAGTAATTTCATCACCGAGCATACCATCAGAATTGTTACCCATTTCTATTGAGTTAAATATACGTGTTTGTGCAAATGGTGTAATAGTCTGAACAGTTGGATAAATAACATTATCTGCATAACCACGGTAAGGATATCTGCCTGTAAGAGCTGCAAATCTTGCAGGTGAACAAACAGAATAAGCAGAATAGAAATTTGTAAGATTAAGACCATTTTCACCGATTGAGTCAATATTTGGTGTGTCATAAATAGCACCATTTAAAGAAACATCGCCATAACCTAAGTCATCCATCATAATAATAAGAACGTTAGGTGAATCTTCAGTTGCCTTATTATCAACTTTTTTAAGGTAATCGTCGTGACCTTCCCAGAGTCTTTCTGTGTTAGGTTTTGAGCGAAGATTCATTGTAAGAACATAAAGAACAGTTGTTGCAAGTAAGCAAACAGTAAGAACTGCAGTCAAAATAGTTTTTGCAACGTTATTTTTAAAGCTCTTTTTTGCAACAAAGAAAAGTGCCCACAAAGAAATTGCGTTAGGAGCGACTATAATAAGGTTACCGAGTAATCTTGTAAACAAATTACCCTCACCTGTAAACAACTCATAGTCATAAGATGCAAAGCCGTTCATACCTGTTGTAAATGCACCGAAACCTGCATCTGCACCCCAGATAACGTAGTACAAAACAATACCTAAACTTACTGCAACATAAGAAAACACCATTGGTGCGTACACTTTTTTCTTTATTATAAGACTTAATGCGATAACTGCTGAAAGAATGCAATTAAACGCGACACAAACAACTGCAGTAAAATTAAGCCTTGTAACAAGCATTGCAATACAGAGTGCAACGCCTACCCCCATTAAAACCAAGGGAAAGACTTTTTTACCAAAGTCAAGTTGAATTTCTTTTTTCATACATTGAAACCTCCACTAACTTGTAGGGATATTATACTAACAATTACAAAACTTGTCAAGAAAAAAGAAAAATTTTAGTAAAAATTATGCAAAAAAAGACACTTTGTTTAAAAAGTGTCTTTTTTAAAACTTATTTTGTACCAAAAAGTCTGTCACCAGCGTCGCCGAGACCAGGAAGAATATAACCATTCTCATTAAGACATCTGTCTAAAGTTGAAACGAAAATATGAACATCCGGATGGTCTTTCGCAAGGCGCTCAACACCTTCAGGTGCACCAATAACCCCCATAAATTTAATATGCTTACAGCCACGTTTTTTAATCATTGTAATAGCATCAGAAGCACTACCGCCTGTTGCAAGCATCGGGTCGATAACAAGAACCAACTTGTCTTCAATACCCTCTGGAAGCTTGCAGTAATATTCACAAGGCTCTAATGTTTCTTCGTTACGGTAAAGACCAATATGGCCTACCTTAGCTGATGGGAATAACGTGTGAACTCCATTAACCATACCGAGTCCAGCTCTTAAAATTGGAACAATTACAATTGAATCATCTTTAACTTTATATTGCGTGCAAGTTTCAAGTGGTGTTGTAACCTGACACTCAACTGTCGGAACATCTTCTTTTAAACATTCAAATGTCATTAATGTTGTAATTTCTTCAATAAGCTCTCTGAATTCCTTCATACTTGTTTTTTCATCACGAAGAATTGCGATTTTGTGATTTACAAGCGGATGATTAAAAATTGTTACATTATCAAAATTTTTCATTATTATTCACCTTTGCCTAGTTTTGATTTTTCGATTTTCGTTAATATTGCGTTTGTAGTTATACCAATGATAAGTGCAGTTGCAATAGATGTAATCTGAATTGTATTTGTAATTTCGCCAGTTTCTGCAATAGCATAAGGAATCTGGATTGAAAGACCACCAATACCAGAAATAAGAATAGAAGCAACTACAAAAAGATTTTTGTTATCATCGAGGTCAAGATTTTTAAACATTTTAAGACCTGAAACTGCAATAAAGCCGTAAAGAGTAAGGCAAACACCACCCATTACACAAGAAGGAATCGTCTGCAAAACTGCCATAACAGGACTTATAAAAGAAAGAATGATACACATAATAGCAGTTGTTGTAATTGTAACAATAGAAGCATTTCTTGTAATTGCAACACAACCAACAGATTCACCATAGGTGGTATTTGGACAGATACCAAAAACTGTACCAGCTATTGAACCAACACCATCACCTAAAAGAGTTCTTTTAAGACCTGGCTCTTTAATAAGGTCGTGACCAATAATATAAGAAAGGTTTTTGTGGTCTGCAATATGCTCTGCAAACACAACCAATGCAACAGGTAAAAAAGCAATAACAACCTCTGCAATGCCACCTGCATTAATAAGTTGTGCATTTTCGTTTGCAAGAAGAATTTCAGGTGAAAGTTCACCACTCATAATTTCGCTGATTGCTTTAAGCCCTGCAAATTGTGGGAATGAAACAAATGCAGAAACACCTTTAAAAGTACCATCAGCCATGAAGAAATTATCTATAATAGGCTGGAAGTTGATAATCATAAGGTAATCCACATTAGCTGCCATACCAATTGCAGTAAATATTGCGGCAACAATATACCCTGCAAGAATACCTAAAATAAAAGGAATAAGCTTTGCCATTTTATATTTCTTTTGTGTTGAGCAGATTATAATTACAAAGAAAGCAACAAGACCACAAAGAAGAGAAACAAGGTTATAAGAACCATATATAGCAGAAGAATTAGCTCTTACAATGTCACCCATAGCACTACCAGCAAGTGAAAGACCAATTAAAGCAACAGTTGGTCCAATAATAACTGGTGGCATAAGCCTGTCTACCCAATTTGTGCCAACAAAGTGAATAACTATTGCAATAGCTACATAAACAAGACCTGCAACAACAGAGCCTAAAATTATACCGCAATAGCCATAAGCCACAGCAACACCTAACGAACTCAAAAAAGCGAATGAGCTTCCAAGAAAAACAGGACTTTTAAATTTTGTAAATAACTGATAAACTAAAGTACCAACACCAGCACCTAAAATTGCTGCTGGAATTTGTGTTGGTAAACCGATAATTGTAGGAACAGCAATAGTTGCAGCAAGAATTGCAAGTAACTGTTGCAACGCAAGAACAATTAACTGTGAAGCTTTTGGTTTATCTTTGATATCATAAACTAAATTCGCCATAACATCCTCCTAAAAATACAAGAATTTATGATTTTCATCATTATTTTTATAGTATCACACATCCTTTATGTTTTCAAGTATTTTTAATGATGATGGTGGTGATGACTATGACCTGAACCTGTATTCAGATGAGCATTACAATCATTCTCATGACAATGCTCTCCTACTGCTTCTAATTCGAGTGTAGCATGACTTATGCCATGTTCTTTAAGTTCCTCTCTCACCTTTTCTTTAACTGCGTGAAAATCACTGTTTGTTACTATATGCATAGTAGCAAAATTACTGTTTCCATCCATGCTCCATATATGAATATGGTGAACATCTTCTACACCATCAATTTCTAAAATATGAATTTTAATTTCTTCAACATTTATTCCGTGTGGCGTTTTCTCTAAAAATAAATCTAAAACCTCTTTTAAATTCTTAAAAGCATTAATAAAAATAAAAACCGAAACACCTATTGACATAAGTGGGTCTATAATTTTTATATCTGTAAAATTCATAATTACCGCACCGACCAATACAACTGCCCAACCTAAAACATCTTCTAACATGTGAAGATTTACAGCTTTTTGATTAAGTGAACCACCTCCGTGAGTAACAAAAGCAGCAACGAAGTTGATTACAAGACCAAAAATTGCAAAAATAATCATACCTCTGTAGTTAATTTCAGTAGGATTCATAATTTTATTAATGGCATTAATTATCACCACAACAGAACCAACTAAAAGAATTAATGTTGTTATAACACTACCTATTACAGAAAATCTCAGATATCCATACGTATAATTATCATCTGGTTTTTTCTTGCTTTTCTTCTCTAAAAAATAAGAAATACCAATACTTGTAGCATCGCCAACATCATGAATTGCATCTGAAATAATAGCTACGCTACCAGTAAAGATACCACCAAAAAATTCAAAAATTGCAAATGATAAGTTAAGTATAAATGCGATTAAAATATTTTTTTCGGTTTTCATAGCCTACACTCCTATTGACTAAAATATTATTTATGTTAAAATACATATATATTGAACTCTATGTTCATTATTTTACACCTGATTCAATTAATTAACAATATTCATTTTTCTGAACTTGTATAATACTGAACATTTTTTATAATTTGTATGGTGACATTATGGATAGAAGACAAAGAAAATCTCGCGAAGCTATTTTTTCAGCTTTTGTAGAATTATTATCAAATAAAGATTTCAATGAAATTACAGTTGGTGAAATAATAGAAAAAGCTGACATTGCACGAGCTACATTTTATTCACATTTTGAAACTAAAGAGTTTTTGCTAAAGGAATTACTTGGTGAATTATTCTGTCATATTTTTGACTCTAACAGTAGCGATAACAATAATCACAAGCATATTTTTAATTGTGAAGCTCCTGATTCTGTTTTTTTACATCTATTTCAGCACTTTGAGAAAAATGATAACAATATACTCGAATTACTCTCCAGTCAAAATAATGAGTTGTTTTTAAGTTATTTTAAAAGTAATTTAAAAACTATGATTGCCTCCCAATTAGATTTATTTAAATCCAGAAAAAGTGAGAAATTACCTGACGATTTCTGGCTGAGCCATATTACCTCAACTTTTGTCGAAACATTGCGTTGGTGGATTGATAACGGAATGAAAGAATCCCCAGAAGTTATAACAGAGTTTTTTTATTTATCGGTTTAAAAAAATATTTTTATATTTTTGAATAAAACACTTGACAACTGAATATAATTTATGTATAATAGCAAAGCACTTTGAGAGTGCAAGTAAATATATCGCGGGGTAGAGCAGCTTGGTAGCTCGTCGGGCTCATAACCCGGAGGTCGTGTGGTTCAAATCCCGCCCCCGCAACCATTGAAAAGCTTTGAAATCAAACGGTTTCAGAGCTTTTTTATTTTTCTTTGAAGCTTCTTCAATTAAGCTATTTCCCTCCGTTTTCCCTCTGATAATCCAAAAATCGTCTGTTTTAGCTAATTTTTTCCATTCTGTTTAAAACATTTTCAATAGTCTCTGCAGCTGCTTGGTCTTTGGATTTTAAAGCATGTGTATAGATGTTCAGGGTTGTTGCAGTATTGGCATGCCCTAATCTTTTTGAAACAGTACAAACATCTGTACCTTCTGCAATCATTAGTGTTGCGTTTGTATGTCTTAAAGAATGAAGTGTGACATACGGAAGTCCGCTTTTCTTTATAAACTTTGAAAACCAATCCGTTATTGTGTCCGGGTATATTGGGTGACCATTCCAAGATGTAAAGAGTCTATCGTTATCTTCCCAAATATCACCAATCATTAAGCGCTGACGAAGTTGCCAAGAACGATATTCCTTTAACATATCACAAGCTGTTTTGCTTAAAGTGAATTTTCTGAATCCAGATTTTGTTTTTGGCTCTTTTGTAATAATTTGCTTATTTCCTATATATTGTGAAGAACGATTAACACTCATTGTTTGTTTTTCGAAATCAATGTCTTTCCATTCAAGACCACAAAGTTCTCCTCTACGAATACCTGTGTAAATAAGAATTACAATCATTGTTTTGTATTGAATGGGTTCATTTTCAAGTAAAGATAACATTTCTTTTGTTTGTTCTTCGTTAAGATATGATATTTCTCTATGCGGTACTTTCGGTGGGTCAGCTCTTTCTGCGACATTCTTTTCTAATAACCCCCATTTTACTGCAGTTGCAAGTATTTTTGAAATAACTCTGTGATGTTCTAAAATAGTTTTTGGGGCTAATTTACCATCATTCATAAGTTTTCCGTTTTCATCATATCTTTTATGTTCATTTAAACCAGATACTTCTAAACTTCTGTAAAAAGCATTTAAATGTAGTGGCGTTATATCTTTTAATTTAAGGTGTCCTATACCTAAATTGATTCTTCTTAGATAGATTTCATAACGTGAATAGGTTTTAACTGCAAGATTTACTTTTGCATACTCTTCCATCCATCTTTTTGAAAAATCAACAAATTTAATTTTATTATCAGGTGACACACCGTTTTTTACCTCCTCTTCAAAAAGAACCTTTTGCCTTTCAAGTTCTTTTTCAATTTGTCTAGGTGTCATGCTGGGTTCTGGAATCCATGTTTTTGATTTACCTAACTTTTTTCCATTAACATCGGTTCCACAAGACACTCTAATTTCATAACCTCTACCTTTCTTTCGTGCTGTTGCCATAAATAAGCTCCTTTCTTAGTCCCCAAGTTAATTATTGCGCAATTTTTTGAAAATTGCAAAAACTTTTCTCTTTAATAAAATAAATGAGGGAATTGACTCTGACACCAGGTGATAGTGTCAGAGTCTTATTTTTATTCAATTGTTTCTAAATATGCTTTTAAAACATCTATATTAACCAATGTTTTTCTGCCAATTTTACAAGATGGAACTTTACCACTTTTGATAAGAGTTCTAAGTCCATTCATTGTTAAAGCACTTTCAGGGTCTTCATCTTTTATAATTTTAAATGCTTCTGAAATAAGTCTTAATTTAGGCATATAGATTCCTCCTTGTTTTCCTGGGAATTCTCATCTAAACTAAGTAGATTGTTGCTCGAACATAGAATATTATGTTCGGTATTTTCAACACACTCTAAATATGTATTTCCAACTGAAATTAGTTTTTTAAACAATAGATTAACTGTGTTTTCAATCAGTTTATACTCATCTTTATTTATGGTGTCATACATCTGAAGCTCATCCTTAGTTTGTCCTATGTTTTCAATTGTTAATATAATTGTTTCACAAACACTGCCAAACACATTATTTGATAACTTAATCATTGTTTTTGCACTCCTTTACTTTATTTACATAATTATTTGAAATTGTAATTTCATAAAAATTACCTAATATAAGTTTTTCAGGTGAACAGACTTTTGCACTTACCCAAAAACTTTTTACAGATGTACCATCCGTATGTTCCTCGTGGTATGTAGTATGAATAATAGTACCACACCTGAATTTTTTAGTGCTTGGGTTATCACCACACACAAAACGTTTACCAATTATTTTGTACTGCATAAAATCTTCTCCTTTATTTATTTTTATATTGTTCAAATGTTATTGAGTTTATTTCTTCACCATTCAAAACAATAGAATTAGTGTATGAATAACACAACTCTGCGTCTTTGGTTAGTTTTAAAAATTCACCATGCTCCATAATAATTGGAATTGGTTTTTTAATACCTTTTGAATGTGTGTATAATTTAAAATTATCAGGATAAAATGAAATGCGATTTCCTTTTATGCTGGTTTTACTTTTATCTTTATTATTAGTAAATTTAGTACAAAAGTAAGCACCAAAATTACTGGAGTTATGAATTCTTTTGATAGTAATATTTCCATAACACCAAAGTTTTTTTAGTTCATCTAACTTAAAAAACAAACAAGCGTTACTAATGTCTTTTATTAATACATGTAAATGAAAACTACCATTTCCTTGTGGTTCGATAATCTTAATATATTCACAGGTGGTATATTTTTTCTTAAGTTTTTTCCAAAATGAAGAAAAATCCAATGTTGCTTTTGCATAATTGGTCATTTTTTCTTTATAAGTTAGTGTTAAAAAAACTTCTGAATGATTACCAACGAAATTATTATTAATTAATCGTCGCAAATCATTTGTTGCTTTTTTAAAATGAGTTTGTTGCTTTTCCAAAGTTTTTTCAATTTTAAATTCAATAATTTCACCTGTTGAAATATTAATACATCTATTATTCTTAACCCTTCGAAATTTTGAAATGCTATAATTATTTCTTTCAGTAGTAATTGCTTCTGTAATACTTTTGCACAAATAGACTTTTGAAAGATGTTTATCTGGTATTACCTCCGTTTCTTTCATATTTACATTTTTTTCGTTATACATAAATATAACCTCCATTTTCTTTAATATTTTTGACTTTCACAATTCATAAACGAACTGGTGTCATACAATACAGGTCATATTTTTTCGATTTATAGAAAATTTTGAAAAATAATAAAAATAATTTAATATATTTGGGGAAATTGTTTCGGGAATAATAAATAGAAATGTGCAAGTTTTTTATATAAACATAAGCTTTTTTTCCTGAATTTTAGTAAAGCGAAAGGAGGTGTGAATATGATTCCGATAAGAGAAATTGATAACCCATTAAAGCAAATTAATACAATAAGTCGTGCGCTTTGCGTTCTTGCTGATAGCATTCCACCTAAAATGAGTGAAACAATAAAAATACAATGTAACCAAATCCATAAATCTATTGATATAATTCAACGAGAGTTGGTAAGAAATGGTTACACAAAACTTTAAGTAACTCTGATTTTAAAAATAAAGCTCCTTAGAGACGTTTAGAAAGCTTTTGAAAACTTTTTTGAAAAGGGGTTCGAAAAAGAATATTAAACTCTTATATAAGCCCTTTAAGACAAAAAGAAAGACGCTTCGATTTTACTCGAAACGTCTTTCTACTAAAAAATTTAACCAAAATAACCAGTTGTTGTATCTTTACAATTAATTATTGCTACTCTTTGTCCTGGGTATTGCAGTTCAACAGCTTTTTTTGCATCATGGTAAGATTGTGCTCGTATAGTTGTTTCCATTGTTTTTCCGTTAATGGTAAAACGAACGATGTAAGTACGCATGAATTCACCTCCTAATTATGTAATGCTATTTGAATATTTTGATTTTTTACATCCACATTCTTTACATTGATATGTATGTTTATATTTGCTTTTATACTGTGATGGATGTTCATTATCACTAAATTCTTTTAAAGTTTCAGGTTGTACAAGGCGGGAATCTATACGCACTATAGAGTTTATACAACCACATTCTTCACAAAAACTTTTTCGATTGATTTTCCAAAAGGAATAAAATAAAGCAACACAAATTGCAAAAAATATTAAAGAAGATTCCCCAGAATCAAAGCGGAAGTAACCAATCATTCCAAATACAATTGATACGCTTAACATTATCCAAGATTTAATTTTTTCGTTTTTGTTTCTCTTTTTGCGTTCTTCTACCGATAACTGATTATCACGTAAAGTTCCTAAGCACCTATTACAAAGAGTGCCCTTGTCAATATTTTTCTGACAGTGACGACATTTTCCAGAACTTTCTGTAAATATATTGATTTCTTGATTCTTACTTTTTTCTTGTAAAAATATTTCTTGTTTTGTTTTATGACTTGCATTACCACACTCGCAACAGTGTGTTTCACCATTTAAGGTTTGTATTTCAGTTCCACATTCGGTGCAGTATTCATTTCCAATTACTTCATATTCGAGAATGTAGTTATCGCAAATTCTTCCACAATGTGGACACTTAGCCTCATCACTAAGCATTGCTTCTCCACAGTAATAACAATATTTTAACATTTTTATCCCTCTTTTAACGATAGTTTATACTACTTATTTTAATTAGATTATGTTTATTAAATGAATTATACAACGCATTTTGTAGATTGTCAATGCAATTTGTAGAGAATAGAGAGATTTCAAAGTTTTTGTTTTAAAATAACAATAAGAGGTGTTTCTATGAGTTTTGGTGATAATTTACGTAATCTTATTGAAGAAAGAGATATGACACAAAAAGAATTAGCTACAGAGTTAAATATAGCTCCATCAACTATTGGCAGTTATGTTCAAAACACAAGAGAGCCTGATTTTGCTACATTGAAACTGTTTGCTACTTACTTTGATGTATCAATTGACTATCTGTTAGATTATTCTTTAGGAAATACGCAAACACATCAAGAAGATGAATTGTTGCGAATTTTCCGTTCTTTATCTCCCGAGCAAAAAGATGTTTGTATTGAACAATGCAAGGTTTTCATTCGTGTTAACCATAAAGAAAAAACCGAAGCAAAGTCATCGTAATTGATTTCACCAATCACAAAGCTGGGATTTCCCGTGAAATTCCCTTCGATTAAATTACTCTTAGTTGTTGTATATTAAATTACATCAAAATGGGGACTTGTTTTATTGATGTAAATTATGCTAAATTAACACTAGTTTAAGTACATTTTTCGATGGGTTTGCGCTCATAACCCGGAGGTCGTGTGGTTCAAATCCCGCCCCCGCAACCAAAAACCTTCTCGGACGAAGTTCGGGAAGGTTTTACTTTTTCACTTTTCACTCTTCACTTTTCACTAAATCCGTCCGAGAAGCTTTTTGGAGGTAATAAGTAATAGTGAATAGTGAAGAAGTGTTTTGCAAGGCTTTGCCTTGCACTTTTTACTTTTAGGAAGTATAATAAGTTTAAGGGGTGATAGCGATGAAAGAAAGTCCTTTGATGATAAAATCAAAAGCGTTTGCGCTAAATGTAATAATAGTCGACCGAAACGGATATATGTCTTCATTGTCTTGGTGTAATGCCCGAACAAATAAATACAAATGTAGTTATTGCGCCTTGGTGGGAACCGAAATCATTGGCGCTTCTTGGCGATGCTCAATATTTGAGTGAGTCTCAGTTTTCTGCCATAAAAGTATGGAATTCAAAAGATATCATTTCCCAAAAATAACCTTTGGGGAGGACTTGAACTAAATTCGATATTTGCTATAATGCTTTTGCTCCTTATAACGGTTTGAGACCATTCGTTTCTAAAATAATAAATAAGGCGGTAAATGATAGTACAATATCACTTGATTGGTATTGCGTTATTTTTTGTTTTGTGATATAATACCAAATGCGACACAGTTTAATATTACTCTGAACAGGCATACTATTGGTAAAAATGTATGCCTTGATATCATTTCCTGTTTGGAGTGAACTGTGTCGCAACAGATCAGGCTACGTTTTTCGGTGCGTAGCTTTAGCTGCGCACTTTTTTATTAGGAGGTTAAAAAATGGTATTGGAACTCAAAAATATAGAAAAATCCTTTGGTGAGAAGAAAGTCCTCACCGGAGTTTCATTCAAAGCTGAGGGTGGCAAAGCCTTCGGACTGCTCGGCAGAAACGGTGCCGGCAAAACTACGTCTATTCGAATCTTGATGAATGTATTTCCCGCAAACAGCGGTGAAGTACTGATTGACGGACAGCCTATTGCTTACAATAAAATCGGCATCGGATATCTTCCTGAAGAAAGAGGTCTGTATCCAAAGAAGATTATTATCGATCAAC
>CALFTN010000073.1 GCA_937916395.1 uncultured Clostridia bacterium
CGCCTTTTCTTATGCGGCAGGTAATTAAACGAGGACAAACCAACGCTTGCTTTTACTATTTGGATTTTTGTCCGAAGTTTAGCAAGCATATTGTTTGTATATACAACCGCCGGTGTCGGCCGCATACAAACAGCTTGTCGGGGTGAACCCCGAACCCCCGTTTTTGTGTAAGACAAAAGAAAATACAAGGTAGTGTAAAAGGCACTACAGAAAGTGAGGCAAACTAAAAACAACAATAAAACTAAAATGATTGCTATGAGATTCAGAGAATCTGATTACACAGCAATCAAGAAAAAAGCAGAAAAAGTGAATATGAACTTCACCGAGTTTGTAACATTCTCGGCGCTGAATAAGCCGATAGTTGTCATAAATGATTTGGGCGAAGTGCTGAAAGAACAGAAAGCAATTGGCAGAAATGTAAATCAGATTACTACTCTCTGTAATATGGGTAAAATAAATTGCCCTGACTTAAGTGAGATAAAACTGAAATACACAGAAGTGTTATCTGCTCTGAATGAAATTATCAGGAGGTGGTGTTAATGGCAACCTTTGTAGCCATCTCTGAAAAAACTCAAACAGCTACCACTATGAAACGAGTGCTGAATTATGTAATGCAAGATAAGAAAACCAACTACAATGGTGTTAATCTTGTAAGCGGACAAAATTGTGTTCCCGAATCAGCATACGAAGAATTTATGGCAACTAAAAATCAATACGGAAAAGCAAATGGTGTTTTCTTCAAACAGTATGTGCAATCCTTTAAACCTGATTGTGGTGTTACTCCACAGACGATACATAAAATCGGTTTAGAAATGGCAAAAGCGTTTGATGGATTTGAAGTAGTTATTGCGACTCACATTGACCGTGACCATTGGCACAATCATTTTGTTGTCAATTCAGTAAACTGTGAAACAGGTTACAAAATTCAGATAAACGAAAAAGGATTGGAACAGTTACGAAAAAAGTCTGATGAAATATGTCAGCAGCATGGGTTAGAAACATTGAAGCCATACGAAAAACCAAAGCAACGGTCTATGAATCAGAAAGAATACAGAACTGCTCTTCGTGGTGATAACAAGAAGATTAAACTGACTAATGCAATTGATTATGCAGTTGCTAAAAGCAAAAACAAACAACAGTTTATTGATGAAATGAAAAAACTCGGATATGGTGTAAAGTGGATTGACAGTTACAAATATATCACCTACACCACACCAGACGGGCAACGATTCAGAGATAATCGTTTGCTCGATAATAAATATTTAAAAACTAACATGGAGGAATTATTTACTTATGGATATGAACAAATTAAAACAATTGAATCAGATAGAACAAGTGACAAACGAAACAATCAAAGAATTGACCGAACCGATACAGCCAACATACCTGACGTTGAAACCGGAACAATACAATGCGATAGCACAGCATATCTCATTGACTGGGAAAGCCATTGTCGAAAACACGGCTTTGATATCAGAATTACCGACACAGGAAGATTTGAATCAGATAGTGGAAGAAACACTGAAAGCGTATCTGTGGAAGATAATAGATACTACAGAGCACGAGATGAAGTCAATGAATGGTACAGTCAACAACAGACTTATCGACCAGACGAATATTCTGGAGAAGAAGGTCTGGGAGCAGTATTGGAATATAGTGGAGAGATTACAAAACAAAGAGAAAATGTTGAACAAACTCAAAATGAAGTGGGCTGCGATTGGAGCGAGCTTGCCATTGATACTATGCATCTTATTAATAATATTTCAATGATAGGGAGAAAAGATGAAGATGATGAAAAGAAACCAAAATGTATTAAAGAACGAAAAAATTATCAGAAAAAGAAAAACGGACATACCCATGATGGTGGTATGCAAATGAGTATGTAAAGGGGGTCGCATAAAGAATAATCAGATGAATGTTGTGTTGCCTTATGAAACGAGGCGACTGGAATATTCCTGAATATGAATTAGAATCATTAGTGAAATGTTTTTTGCCAGATATTCAAGAGTTTTACGCCACAGAAGAGGGCAAAGAATACTTTAAAGAGTATCAGGCGAAGAAAAACTCGAAATAAAAGAAAGAGCCGTTAAAACGGCTTTAAACGAAAAGTACGGCAGAGAGTAAAATCTCTGCCGTTAACTTATTTCATTTTACAATTTGAGTTAGGATACTCACAAAAAAGAATAAACCCGAACCCATCTCCAACTATGAAAAGGTTCGGATTTATACCGTTTGGTGCGCCTGACAGGACTTGAACCTGCACTCTTTCGGCACAAGAACCTAAAGGTCACACGACCTCGATGATAAGCCGTAACCTCAATAAAATCAAGGGGTTTCGCGGTTTGCCTTTTCCTATATCTGCATAGTAGTATAGAAAAATGTGTTTGTCAAGATAATACTAACGAGTTGTCTGAATTTTCTGTTTTATCTTCGGTTTGTTTTATTTGATAAATCACCATAAAGCGGTGTTGCAAGACCAAATCCACCAGAAACGGTTAATATCTGACCGGTGGTGTAGAGTGAATCATCACTTGCAAAATAAACTACTGCAGAAGCAATTTCTTCAGGTTTACCCATTCTGTTAAATGGTATGTGGCGAAGAAACAACTCTCTGAATTCACCGGTAAGATTTTTCTCAACTGCATCAGTTGCGGTCATTCCGGGAAGAACTGCATTACAACGAATGTTGTTTCTTGCTTCGTGTACTGCAATAAGTTTCGTGAGGTAATTTATTGCCGCCTTGCTTGTGCCGTATGATACTTGCGAAATATCAGGCACAAGACCACCAACAGAAGAAATGTTAATAATACTTCCGCCACCTTGCTTTGCCATATATTTTACCACTTCTTTACTTGCGGCAAAAACACTCCTGAGATTGATGTTAACAGTATCAAGAAAAACATTGACATCGGTATTTGAAAAATCAAGGTCCTGACCGGGTTTTGATGTTCCGAAATTATTTACGAGAACATCAATACGACCTGAATCTTTTACAACGTCTTCTATCATTGTAGTAAAAGATTCAGGCTTACTTGCATCATTAAAAACATATTTAACACTATACCCCTGTGCATTGAGTTTGTCTGCTTCTTCTTTTGCAAGGTCTAAATTTCTTGCCGCCATATAAACGACAGCGCCTTCTTTGGCACACGCTTTAACACAAGCTAAGCCAATACCTCTTGTAGATGCGGTTATCAAAATAATTTTATCTTTTAATTTCATGTAATTTCTCCTTTTTTATTGTGGATTTTGGGAAGAAAAAGTACTGTAATTATGCCAATTGCAATACACGCAATTTCAACTGAAGCTAATGTTTTTACTGAGTCAATAGCGGCAGCAATTTCAGTTGCTCCTGAATTTATAAGGGTAGAGGCTCTGTTAGTAAACATCGGTACAAATACGGCAACGCCAAATGGAGCTGCTAAGTCACGAAAGAGTCCGTAAGTTCCAGTTCCTGCACCTGAGTTTTCAAGTGGTACACCAGACAGAACAACTTTCATAAAGATTGTGCCGTTTCCACCAAGACCAAATCCGAGCAACCCAAGTGAAGCCGCAAATAAGAGAACTGAAGAATTTTCTGTGAACAGTAGCATAATTGCACTACCTATTCCTGTAAGAGTAAGAGAACCTGCAAGTACTTTTTTAGGTTCATATCGGTCTGCAAGTGGTCCTAAAATTACAGCTCCGAGAGACATTCCTATATACATAATAGAAATTGCGTAACCAGATATAACGGAATTCTGTGGCTGAGTGTAGTTCACAAAAATAATAACGTTAGTCATATTTGCTTGCATAAGTCCTTGCGTAAGAAAAAGTGCAAGAACAGAAAGTATAAATGCTTTCCTCTTTACAAATAGCCATTGTATAATTGGATTTGTTGCTCTTTTTTCTGCTATACATAATCCTATACCTGAAATTATCGAAGCAATGAGAATTATTAAAAATTGCTTTGATTGCCAACCGAAATTCTGGCCAAAAGAGGGTACACAAAGCAATAGACTAAAGAAGATTAATATAAAAACAGCACCTATACCATCAAAATTCTTTATATCATTTTTTACAGTCGGCTTTTTATTACCAATCATAAGGCATAGTAAAAATATAATCACCGAAATAACGACACACACCCAAATCATTGTGCGCCAGTTAAAATACTCAATAATCAATCCACCGAGAGTTGGTCCAAAAATTACTGAAATACTGGAAACAAACATATAAAGTGCAAAGCCTTTTGCGATTTTGTCTCTTGGGAATTCTGTGACTATATATGACATTACGACAGGTGCAATAGCGGCAGTTCCCATACCAACAATAAAACGTGCTAAAAGCATAAATAATAGTGATGGTGCTATTGCGGTGAGAACATTACCGAGTGCAAAAACAACTATACCTATTAATAAGGTTACTCTTCGTCCTATTATATCGCCTAATTTACCTAATATGGGTGCAAATGCGGCGGTTGACATAGCCATAGCAAGTGCTGTCCAGGTTGTATTGTTGTATGGGAGATTTAATTCTTCAACAAAAGCAGGGCCGAGTAAAGAGGTGAAACCACCAACCAACCCTACAAGAAAAGCAGCAAGACCAAAAGGAATAAAACCTTTTATATGTGGCTTTTCTAAAATTGTTTTCATAAACGTCACTTCCAATCTGTTTTTAGTATAACCAAGACAGAATGTATTTATTTAAGAAAAAATGACATACTAAATCCAGAAATTAAAAAAGGATGGTTTTTATTATGTCAATTATTAACAAAGAAGTTTCAAATTTTAAAGCCAATGCATTTCACGCTGGTGAATTCAAGACTGTTTCAAAAGATGATATTCTCGGCAAATGGAGTGTTTTCTTTTTCTATCCTGCAGATTTCACTTTTATTTGTCCTACTGAGCTTGAAGATTTAGCGAACAAGTATGAAGAATTCAGAAATGTCGGTTGTGAAATATATTCAGTTTCTACTGATACTCACTTCGTTCACAAAGCTTGGCACGATGCTTCTGAAAGAATCAAAAAAATCAATTTCCCAATGCTTGCAGACCCTACACACGAAATTTCAGAAGATTTTGAAGTTCTTATTGAATCTGACGGTTTAGCAGAGCGTGGTACGTTTATTATTAACCCTGAGGGAAAAATTGTAGGTTATGAAATTACTGCGGGTAACGTTGGTAGAAATGCAGAAGAACTTTTCCGTAAGGTTCAGGCTTGTCAGTTCGTTCACGCTCACGGCGATGAAGTTTGTCCTGCTAACTGGAAACCAGGTGCTGAAACACTTAAACCAAGTCTTGACCTTGTAGGTCAGTTATAATGGATTTACAAAAAATAAACAAAGATAATTTATATGATGTAATAATAGTTGGTGGCGGTCCCGCAGGACTTACCGCCGCTCTATATCTCGCCCGTGCTAAATACAGAGTATTATTACTCGAAAAAGAGCAGTTCGGTGGTCAGATTACTATTACAAACGAAGTTGTAAATTATCCTGGTATAGAGAAAACAAGTGGTAAAGCACTTACCGATACAATGCGTCGTCAGGCTGAAAGCTTTGGTGCAGAGTGTTTAATCTGTGAAGCTAAAGGTTTTGAAGCTACTGGCGAAATAAAAACTGTTCACACCGACCACGGAGATTTTTATTGTTTCGGTGTCTTGATTGCCACTGGTGCACACCCAAGAACAGTTGGTTTTAAGGGTGAAGAAGAGCACAAAGGTCGTGGTGTTGCTTATTGTGCTACTTGTGATGGTGAATTTTTCACCGACAAAGAAGTGTTTGTTATAGGTGGCGGTTTTGCTGCTGCTGAAGAAAGCGTTTTTTTAACTAAGTTTGCAAAACACATAACAATTTTTATAAGAAAAGATGATTTCAGTTGTGCCGCTTCTGTAGCAGACAAGGCAAAAAATCACGAGAAAATAACTGTTGTGCCAAATACTGTAGTTGAAGAAGTCTCAGGTGAAAGTGGGCTTAATTATATCCGTTATAAAAACACAAAAACAGGTGAAATTTCAGAATATCGTGCTGAAAACGGTGACTTTTTCGGTGTGTTCGTTTTTGCTGGATATTCTCCTGACACAGAACTTGTAAAAGATATAATTGAACTGAATGAGCACGGTTATATTATTACCGATTCTGAGCAAAAAACAAATGTTGACGGAATTTATGCTGCTGGAGACGTTTGCATAAAACCACTTCGTCAGATTGTAACTGCTACTGGTGACGGTGCTTTGGCTGCTACCGAGCTTGAAAAATATGTTGCAGAAATGCAACAAAAAACAGGGCTGTATCCTGAACAACCAAAAGCAAAAGTTGTTGAAAAACAAAATGTTAGAGAAGAAAATATTTCTCATAATTCAAACGAAGCTTTTTCAAGTGAAATAAAACAACAGTTATTAGATATTTTCAGTAAGTTTGAGCGTAATCTTGTGTTAAAGCTTTATTTAGATAATCGTCCTGTTTCAAATGAGTTAGAAAGTTTAATCGAAAACATCACAACTCTTACAGATAAAATTACAGTAACAATTGCTGAAAAAAATACTACGTCAGATGTAGCTCCATGTGTACGCGTTTTTCTTGAAGATGGTAGTGATACAGGTATTGCGTTTCATGGTGTTCCGTCCGGTCACGAGTTCACAACATTTGTGATTAGTCTTTATAATGCATCAGGACCAGGTCAACAACTGGATGAACAAACTATTCAGGAAATTAAAAAAATAAAAAATACTGTAGATATGAAGATTCTTGTAACATTATCCTGTACTATGTGTCCTGATTTAGTTATTGCTTGTCAGCGTATAGCAACGTTAAATCCAAATATCCGTGCCGAAGTTTACGACATTCAGCATTTTGATGAATTACGAAAAAAATACAACGTAATGAGTGTTCCGTGTCTTGTTATCAATGATGACAAAGTATCTTTCGGTAAGAAAAATATAAATCAGGTTTTAGAATTGATTAGTAATTGAATATATAGAAAAACGCAACTGTTTAGTTGCGTTTTTTTATTAAATAAACTAGAATAAAATCAGAAAAAATTAAATTGAAATATCGAATTTAAGTGTAAAAACTCAAAATTACTTGAATTTTATATAAAAAAGGTTATAATGTAATTGTATTTGATATAAAATAAAAATGAGGCTTCAAATATGAAATTTATGTGCAAATTTTTAAGACCGGTTAAATCAATTTGTTGTATTTTATTGTCTTTGATGGTTGCTTTTTTAATAGTTCCGCAAACCGTCTTTGCTTCAGAAGAAAAGGTGGTAAGAGTTGGTTATGACAGCAACTCTCAGTTTATTAAAGAAAGCGATGGACACTATTACGGATATGGTGTTGAATATCTTGAAAAAATCGCTGAATACACCGGTTGGAAGTATAAATATGTCAAAGATGATAGTTGGCACGATTCGCTTGAAAAATTGCGCAATGGCAGTATCGATTTAATTTGTACTGCTCACTATACCGATGAGCGTGCGGCAGAATTTTTATATTCGTCAATGCCTATCGGTTATGAGACATCTATTCTTTATGCAAAAACAGATAGCAAATATTTCTACCAGGACTACGAAACGATGCAAGGAATTAAAGTAGGGTTGCTTGAAGAAAGTTATTCTGCTTCCGACTTTGAAAAGTATGCAAATGAAACGGGAATTTCATTTGAGGCTGTTTATTTTAATAAAGAAAACGAGATGAAGGCTGCCCTTAGTAACGGCGGGATTGATATGATGGTGGTTGGTAGCCGTTATGCTACTTCAGGGTTTAAGTTAGTTGATATTTCCGGTATTGACCCATTTTATTGTATTACACAATTTAAAAATCAGAATTTAATTAATGAGATAGATGACGTTCTTCACGAAATTATGTTAGACGAGCCTTCTTTTGAAGGTAATTTGAGGGCAAAGTATTTTAATCACGAGTCAATAAGCAGTATGCCTCTTTACACAAAAGAAGAGTTGAATTACATTAAAAACCTTGGAACTATAAAGGTTAAGCTTATTCAGGATCAACATCCATCTTGTTATATGGAAAACGGCGAAACCAAAGGTATATGGGCAGAGGTTATAAAACTTCTCTCTCAGAAAAGCGGTATCAATATTGTTCTTGAAGGCGGAGATGTTGAAAATTACTCTCAGGAAACCTACAAGGACTTTATGAACGACGGTTACCTTCTTTTACATACACAAAATGCTTTACAGTATATGAGTGATTTGGAAGATACTATTCTTTCGAATTCTATTACAAACGTTTCCATTTCATATGTTAAGCGTAAAGTTGCTTTTGTTGAAGATAAATATGTATCCCATATTATTGCTTTAACAAAGGATTTAGCATATTTAGAACCAATGCTTCTTGAGGAAAATCCTGACTATGAGATTCAGTATTTTGATGATGCTAAATCCTGCTTTGAAGCGCTTACCGATAAAAAAGTTGGTGTGGTAATTCAAAATACACACCGTGCAAGTTATTTAATGCAGAAACCTGAGTTTTCAGATAAACTTACGGTTGTTCCGGGGGTTGACCACGGAAATAATGTGTGTTTAGTAGCATCAGAAGAACAACAGATGCTTATAGATATTATAAATAAAGCAATCCACCACATTACCTACGACGAGATTAACGAAATCGTAAAACGTGAATTGCTTATGTCACCGTATCCACTTGAGAATTCTGACTTTTTTTACCAGAACTGGAAATGGATGATTGTTGTAGTTTTAATTTTGTTATTTGCAATAATTGGTTATGGAATTTTTACAAACAAATTAGCTGATGCAAAAATCCAAAGAAGAGAGTTTGAAATATTACAGAAAAAAGCAAGAGAAGATGAGATTACAGGTCTTTATAATCGTTCTTATTTCTATGAAGAAGCAGAGAAACTTATTAAAGAATCAAACGAACTTTTTTATATTATCTCTATGAATATCTGTAATTTTAAGGTTGTAAATGAGCACTATGGTATGAGTGCAGGTGACCGGTTGTTAAAAGAAATTGGTGCACAGTTGCAGAAATTAGATGTAAATCAACGCATAATTTTTGCTCGTTTTATGATAGATAATTATTATATGTGTATTCCAAAATCTGAGTTTGAAAAAATAGAACTTCCTAAGAATTTTAAAACATTCCTTGATGATATTGATGTTCGAGTAGTTTACGGTGTATTTTTGGTAGAAGATAAGGAAATGCCTGTTAACGTTATGTGTGACAGGGCAATAGAAGCGACCCGTAACAAAAACTACACATATACGGAATATATCCATTTCTATGATGATAACGTACGCAAACAAGCTCAGTTAGAACAAGAAGTTGAGTCTGAAATGGAGCAAGCTTTGGCAGAACGCCAGTTCTTTATAGTTGTTCAGCCCAAATATGATTCGATTACTGAATCAATTGTCGGTGGTGAAACACTTGTTCGTTGGCAACATCCTCAAAAGGGGCTTGTGTCTCCTGGTGTATTTATTAATATATTTGAACGCAATGGATTTATTGATCCGCTTGACCATTTCGTTTGGGAAGAAACTTGTCGTTTTCAGTCGGAATTAAAGAAAAAAGGGATGAAAACTGTTCCTATTTCCATTAATGTTTCACGAATCCACTTCTATGGCAGTGAATTACGTAGTCAGTTCAGAGAGTTGATTGAAAAGTATGACTTGGAGCCACACGATATTGAGCTTGAAATTACAGAATCACTTTGAAGTGAAGATTCAGGGAAAATTTTCGATACAATTCGTGAACTTCAGGCAGATGGTTTCAGGATTGCTATGGATGACTTCGGTAGTGGTTACTCATCACTTAATATGTTAAAAGAAATGCCATTGGATATTATTAAACTTGATTTAAAATTCCTTGATGGTGAAGGCGACAAGAGCCATGTTATTATGAAAGCGTTAATTGAAATGGCACATACTATGGATTTAGACGTTGTTGTTGAAGGTGTTGAACTTCTTTCACAGGTTGAGTTCTTGCGTCAATTTGAGAATTGCTATTTACAAGGTTATTACTATTCAAAACCGGTACCAACAGAAGTTTTTGAAGAAATGTTATCTGAAAACTAATAGTAAAATAAGAATTATAAAAAAACACCGCTACCGAAAAAATGGATGCGGTGTTTTTTTATTGTTCCCAAAGGCGTGGAACAATAAAAAACAACCTTAGTATTTCTACTAAGGTTGTTGGTCGGAGTAGCGATATAGTAATCAAGTGAAAAATCGCATGAATACTGGGTTTTTCGCAGCCAAAAACTACATATCTAGAATTTTCTGAAAAATATCACTTAATATTTTCTATGTATCTGCATTTAGGATAGTTGGAACATCCATAGAATTTTTTACCTGCATTAGCACCTCTTGTAGCAGTTCTAATAATTAAATCAGCACCACACTTTGGGCATTTTAATTCTTGGGTTGTTTCTGCTGTATTTTCAGTTTCTTGATTAACGGTAGACGGGTTTTCGCTTATATCATTGTTTATTTGCGTTGTATTTTCAGGCACATCGACTTCTTGCATTGGAGTAGGATTTATCTTGTTGTGAATATTTGTTATATGCTGAACTTTCGTAGTTTCATCTATTTGTGTACAGGGATAAAGTTTGTTATATATATTGGAAATCTCTTCTGCACTCAACAGATTTTCTTGAGATTGATTGCAAATAGCAGATACTACTGGGTTGACATTATACCGATTGATTACACTAATATCATTGCTTGTGATTTTTACATTTTTCAAGGTACATCTATCAGAGAACACAATGATTGACCTAACGGGAATATCAGTACCAAGAAACGCTTTTAAATGTTTTATATGTGAACGGTTTTGCATTATAGGATTATAGAAATTTT
>CALFTN010000074.1 GCA_937916395.1 uncultured Clostridia bacterium
CTCTTGCTTCAATATCATCAGCAGGGTTAATAATAACCATACCAGGAATTGAACGCATTAATGCAATATCTTCACAGCATTGGTGGCTTGCCCCATCTTCACCAACTGAAATACCTGCGTGAGTTGCACCAATTTTAACATTAAGATGAGGGTAACCTATTGTATTTCTTACTTGTTCAAATGCTCTGCCAGCGGCAAACATTGCAAAAGTACTTGCAAATACTGTAAAGCCAGTTGTTGCAAGACCGCCTGCAAGGCTCATCATATTTGATTCTGCAATACCAGTATCAAAGAATCTTTCTGGAAACGCCTTTTTAAAAGCACCTGTTTTTGTTGCGGCTGCTAAGTCGGCATCAAGAACAACTACATTTTTATTTTTTTCACCAAGCTCTACTAATGCTTTACCATAAGCATCACGAGTTGCAGTTTTAATTACTTCAGCCATTTTTTACGCCTCCAATTCCTTTAACTTTGCATTGAGTTCAGCCATTGCCTCTGCATATTGCTCAGCATTTGGTGCAGAACCGTGCCAGCTAACCTGATTTTCCATAAATGAAACACCTTTACCCTTTGTGCTTTTTTGCACAATAGCTGTAGGCTTACCTTTACATTCACGAGCTTTTTGGAAAGCAGTTTCAATTTCATCAAAATTGTGTGCATCAATTTCTATAACATTCCAGCCGAAAGCTGAGAATTTTTCTGGGATAGGATATGGAGAGTTAACTTCTTCAACACTACCATCTATCTGGAGATTATTGTTATCAATTATAGCAACTAAATTATCAAGCTTTTTAGCAGCCGCATACATTGCAGCTTCCCAAACCTGACCCTCCTGAATTTCGCCATCACCTAAAATGGTGTATACTCTGAATTTATCACCCTTAAGCTTTGACCCTAAAGCCATACCACAAGCGGCAGAAATACCCTGACCGAGTGAACCTGTACTGATATCAACACCTTCTAAATATCTCATGCTTGGGTGCCCTTGTAATTTTGAACCAACCTTACGAAGAGTTTTTAAATCTTCTACAGGGAAAAAGCCACGTTCTGCCATTACAGCATAAAGTGCCGGAGCCGCATGACCTTTAGAAAGAACGAAACGGTCTCTTTCTTCCATAACTGGTCTTTGTGGGTCAATATTCATCTCTTTAAAATAAAGATAAGTAATTGTCTCTGCGATTGATAATGAACCGCCTGGATGACCAGATTTTGCGTTAAAGGTACCTTCAATAATACCTTTACGAACCTTTGTTGCTACAACAGAAAGTTCTTTTTTTAAATTCGCGTCCATTGTTATCCCTCCATATATTTATATACTATTTATTTATATAATTATTTTCCAAGTAATTTATAAAATCTGCAACTGCACCATTATTACAATGACAAGCTACATATTCTGATAAGTTTTTAATATCCGCTGGTGCCTGACCACAACAAGCTGGATGACTTACTGTTTTAAGCATAGGAACATCATTGTAATAATCACCTATTGCACCAATATTTTCTTTATCTATGCCAAGAATTTCAGCAAGACGCATTGTTGCTTTACCCTTATCTACATCCTTTGCCACAACTTCCACCGTCAAAAGTGAACTTCTGAAAGTATTGCAGATATCTTTATTTTCTTCTCTGTTAAAAAATGCTAGAACCTTTTTTAGCGTGTGAGGAAGACCAAAGAAAATAATCTTCCCCCACTTGCCACGTGGTATGTTATCAAAATCTTTGCAGACAGTATTATCCAAATTATCGACCGCTGACATTATGTAACCGAAAATTTTAGGTTTTATATGATAAATCATATCATCTGTAAAAATAGAAACTTCTGCCTGTTTTACTAAAGAAGCACACTCTAAAATTGCTTTTTCTGTTTCTTCACTTACACCAGTAAAGCTTAACATTTTATTTGTTTTAAAATCATAAATACCAGCACCATTTAAAAACATAGCTGGAGTTTCAATCCCTAGTTTTTTATAATGTGGTGTTAAAGACTGCAAATTTCTACCTGAACAAAGAGTAAAATAGCCACCATTGTCGACATATTCTTTTATTTTTGTTTTATTGATTCTGGGTAATCTTCTTAATTTGTTATTAAGTGTACCATCAATATCAGAAACTATCAGCCACTTGCTATATTCTGCCGACATTAACCTATTCTCCTTAAAAAATCTTTGAAATAATCTGGTAAATCTGAAGAAAACTCAAGGTATTCTTTTGTTATTGGGTGTATAAAGCCCAGAACGGCAGCATGAAGGCACTGCCCCTCTAAACCATAAGTTTTTTTAGGATTACCATAAACTGCATCACCTGCAACCGGTGTGCCTCTGTGAGAGAAGTGAACTCTTATCTGGTGAGTTCTGCCAGTCTCTAAAATCACTCTTAAAAAAGTAAAACCGTTAAAGCGTTCTAACACTTCGTAATGAGTTATTGCTTCTCTTGAATTTTTAGTAGTTACTGTTTGCTTTTTTCTGTCTATCGGATGCCTTCCTATAGGAAGATTAATTGTTCCCTTATCATCTTTGATATTACCAACAATAACTGTACGGTATTCACGTTTAAATGAATGGTCTTTAATTTGTTCTGCAAGACCTACATGAGCCTGGTCTGTTTTTGCCACAACTAAAAGTCCACTTGTATCTTTATCTATTCTATGTACAATCCCAGGACGAATTACGCCATTTATACCTGAAAGTGAATCACCACAATGATATAAAAGAGCGTTAACAAGCGTTTTATCGTAATTGCCAGCTGCTGGATGAACTACCATACCTTTTGGCTTATTTACTACCAATAAATGCTCATCTTCGTAGGGAATTTCTAACGGTATGTTCTGTGGTTCCAACGAAAGTGTTTTGGGGTCTGGAATTTCTATTTCAAGAATATCCCCACATTTTACACTTTCACTTTTTTTAGCAATCTTATCATTTAAAAGAACCTTTTTTTCCTCTAAAAGATTTTGCACAGCACTTCTGGATAATTCCTCATAAAGCTGTGAAATTGCTTTATCAATTCTCAAGCCCTGAACCACTTCGGTAGCAGTAAGTTTAATTATTTTCATCTTCTACCACCGCTTCGTCATTTATGAATTCAGTAATATTAACATCTGATTTCTTTTGTTTTTCTTCTTTAACTATATCTATAACAAGATAAATCATAAGAACAAAAGCACCAACAGTTATTAAACAATCAGCAAAATTAAAAACCGCAAAATCAATAAATGTCGGTTCAATATAATCGACAACAAAATGCAAACGAATTCTGTCAATTATATTGCCTATACCACCCGCAATCATCAAAAGAAGCGTAAAGCTCACTAATTTTGACTTGTTTTTTTGTGTTACCAAAAAGTAAACAGTTACTATAAGAAGTATAATTGAAACTACGGTTAATACTGCGGTATGAGAAGCAAATGAGCCAAACACAGCACCAGTATTTTCAACATATCTAAAACGGATAAATCCTTCCAGAAGTTCAAAAACGCCAATAGGCTTTAAATATTCAATTACAAAATATTTTATTAATTGGTCCACGCCGACAAGCGACAGAACAAATATAATTGCACCTATTACTGACATTTTCTACTCCACTCTTATTTTTATCGCTTTTGTCTTTTAGTTATCTTCTTTTAAAGAACCCTTTTCTTGCTGGTGGTTCTTCCTCTTCAGTTTCATCCTCATCGTCATCGTTGCCACTATATTCTGCATCTGATTCTGATGCCAAAAAATCTAGATAAGCAGAATCAACTGTTACACGTTTACCAGGATTATTTACTGAATTTGTATTTGTTTCTACTTCTGAAAAAGAGAATAAACCAAAATCATCTTTTTGTTCCATACCCTCAAAATCATTAACAAATTCAAGACTTTCACTATCATCAAACAAGCTTAATGGGAGATCTGTTTTAACTACCGTCTCGCCATCTTGTGTAAGCATTTCTTCATCAACTTCCATTAAATCCTCTTTTGATTCATTGGAAAAATATTGCACAGCTGCCTTTCTTTCATCCTCTTCTTTTTCGTCGACAGAAACCTCTGCCTCTTCTGAATCATTGGTAAAATCATCATTTTCTTCATTTACAGATGAGTCCTTTTCTTCAGTTAAAGACTTATCTTCATCCTTAACATCGTCACTAGACTCAAAAATGTTCATATGAGCTTCACCCAAAAATTGACTTTTCTGTTCTTCAAAAGCATTAGGTGTATCGTCAGAAATATTTTCTATTTCTTGTCGTTGTTGCTTTTCTTCAACAAGCTCTTTTACATCTTCTTCAACTGTACTTTCTTGAAAGCTTTCTTCAATTTCTTTTGTTTCGTTGATTTCTGTAATAGCTTGAGCTAAAGCTTCATTTGATTCATCATCAGCTTGTGGTGCTTCGCTCTCCATTTTTTTTGCTTCCTCCTCTGCCAAATCAGGAAGTCTTGAAATAAGCTCAATATGAGACTTGTATTGACTGAGAATATTTGATTTAAACTCAGAAACCTCTTTTTTGAGCATTTCAAAATGAAGTGATTCGCTTGTCATTGTTCTTGTAGCAGCACCCATAGCATCTTTTGCACTGGAATTAGCTTTAAGTAAAATCTCCTGAGCTTCTTCCTTTGCTTTTTTTATTATCTCTTGTGCCTTATCTCTTGTCATAGAAAGAAGAAGCTCTGAATCTGCAATCGCTTGTTTTTCTGCATCTGACTTAATAAGGTCGGCTTCGCTTTTAGCCGCTGCTAAAACTGCCTCTGCTTCGCTTTCAGCATCTGCTACAGAATTTTTTGCATCACGCACGATTATGTCTGCTGCACGCTGTGCACTTACAACTGCACTTTTAATTTCCTCTTCTTCTTTTTTGAATTTTTCAAGACGGTCAGCAAGGAGACCTACACGTCTTACAAGCTCACCATTTTCGTGAAACATCTTTGTATAGTTTGCCGCAACCTCAGCAAAAAAATCATCAACATCGTCTGCTTTATATGCGTTACGACCTGCTGTTTTAAATTCATATTCTTTTAATTGTGATGGTGTCATCATAAGTTTTTACCTGCTTCCATATATTCTCTTTCGCAATTTTTTTGTTGATTAGAAAAACATCCCTGTATTTTCAAGTTCATCAATTAAGTCACCTGAAATATCAACGTTATAAGGAGTTATGATAAATGTATTATTAGCAACTCTTTTTAATTGACCGCCATTTGCATAAGCAACACCTGAAAGAAAATCAATAAGTCTTTTTGCGACATCACGATTTGTGCCTTCTAAATTGAGCACAACCGTTCTTTTTTCATTAAGATTATCTGCAATTTCAACTGCATTTTCAAATCTTTCTGGTTTTGACAAAACAACTTGTAATTTTGCTGTTGTATGAATATTAACTATTTTTGATGGGTCTTCTTCCTCATCCCTTATAGGTTGAACTCTTCTGCCAGCTCTCATACTCTGTCTTGAATCCTGACGATAACTTTCTTCACGGGCTGGTCTTTGACTTTGGTACGCCGGAACAACATCCTCTTCTACCATTTCTTCGTCTTCAAAGCCCTCATATTCTTCTTCACCCATAATTTTGTCAAATAAATTTTTAATGTTCATCTTTATTCCTCCGTTAGTTGTATATTCTTGCTCCATAAATTAAGGAGCCAATTCTTACTAAGTTTGCACCACACTCAATAGCCTGAGTATAATCGCCTGACATTCCCATTGAGAGAATTTCCATATTAAAGTTTTTATACTTCTTTTCTTTAATAGTTTCAAAATACTCTGCCATCGTCGTAAAATAATTTCTGAGTTCTTTTTCATTATCACATATAGGTGGTATTGTCATTATACCATTTACAGTTAAACCCTGCAACTCGGAAATTTGTGACATCACTTCAAAAAATTGGACTTTATCAAAACCAGTTTTACTTTCTTCGCTACCAATGTTAACTTCAAGAAGAATTTTCATATTAAGACCATTGTTTACTGCTTGCTTAGAAATCTCTTCTGCTAAATGAAGACTGTCAACTGATTGAATCATATCAACAAGTGGCACGATTTTTTTTACTTTATTTGTTTGTAAATGACCTATTAAATGTTTTTCTACCCCCAAAAGATGCAAATCATCTTTTTTAGATAAAAATTCCTGAACTTTATTTTCACCTATTAAATTGATTCCACAGTTATCTATGGAATAATTAATATATTCTACAGGAACTGTTTTTGTAACAGCCATTAATCTGATATCCTCATAATTTCTACCTGACTTAACTGCAGAAGCCTCAATTTTTTCACGTATGAGCTTGAGATTTTCAGATATTGCCTTGCATCTGTTTTCATCAAACGAGTTTGTTGTCATACAACTCAACCCCCTTTGTAACGACCTCATCGTAAAGTCTTATATAACCTGATTCACCATCAGGATTATCTACTATTGAATATTCACCATCGTTGTATGCAATATGAACCTTTCTGAAACCGATAAGATTACCGCTTACAACATAAACACCCATTTGCCCATCCACATTTCTAATAGCAGAATTTTTAATTCTGTAACCAGTGAATTCTTTTGTAATTATCTGAACATCTTCTATTCTGAAATTTGCCAAAGATTCATTCATTAAATTACACTTTATTATAACGAGTGTTTTATTACCGGTGCGGTCACCTAATTTATGAATTGTACCACTTAGTTTTTCTACACCAGAATACGGAAAATTCAAATAAATTTCTTCGCCATCTTCCAAATCTATTGTTTCGTCTGAATCTATTGAACAGAGTACATACCATTGGAAGCTCCCCATTGTTCTGCCTATTACATTTTCTTTTACTTCTTTTGGTTTTGATTTAATTGCTTTTTCAACATCTTCACAAGTTAATTCATCAATTTTTGTAAAATCAATGGTATTCTCATAACCATCAGCACCCATTAAATAATAGCCGGCTCTCTCGCTCTTAACTTCACTATATGCAGTTTCTTTTGCCTGAAGAGTAGAAAGTTCTTGCTTTAACTCATTAATTTTTTCATTAAGATTAAGAACCTCACCTGTGGATATCTGACGACTAGTAACATAATTCTGAAAGTTTTCAGCATGTTCGAGTGCTTTTTTATAATCACCTTTATCAAGTGAATCGAGATAATCCGAAAGCTTACCCTCTATTTTTTTACCTAGTGCTGAAACATCAACACTCTGAATATTAGCCTGACCAGACAGAGCATTATAATGCTCTAACTCTTCGGTAATTTCAGTTATTCTCAAATATGTATTTGCATCATCGTTCGTCTTGAAAATCATTGAAATTGTGTCGCCTTTTGCAACACGCTCAGCATTACCTGCAAATGAAATTGTTGTACCTTTAGCAGAATTGGTTATATATTGTTCATCTCGTACAACAAAGCATTTTGTATTTATTGTTTTATAAACCGTTTCGCTTATTGCAATTTGTGTTTCAATCCCTGATTTAGAAATCAAAACAATCTGATAAATAAAATATGAAAGGATAAAAATTGCGACAAGTCCTAATGCAACTAATCTTACTCGTCTGTCACGCATTTTTCATTCTCCTTTCAAAAATTCTTCTACTAACCTTTCAGCTTCATCATAAAGTAAACTTATATCTTCATAGGTATCAGGGTAAACCCAATTAATTCTTTCGTTACGGTTAAACCATGTCAACTGTCTTTTTGCGTAACGCCTTGTTGACTGTTTTAAATGGTTAGCGCACTCTTCTAAAGTTTTTTCACCATCAATAAACGGCTTTAACTCTTTATAACCAATTGCATTAACTGCTGTTTTTGAAGCATATTCTTTATAAAATTCTTTCGCCTCATCCAAAAGACCATTGTCACACATTATATCTACACGTTTGTTGATTCTATCGTATAACTTTTCTCTATCCTTATAAGAAATGCCGATATATAGTGGCTCATATTCACTTTCGCTCTGATGTGACTGTTCGTTTTGTTCAGTTAAATTCTTACCAGTAGTGCGATATATTTCTAAAGCTCTTATAACCTTTACTTCGTTATTCGGATGAATTTTTTTTGCTGCTTCACTGTCTACAGAAATCAATTCATTATAAAGCTTTTCTATACCGAATTCATTTAATTCGTTATAAAGCTCTTCTCTTATTTTTTCGGAGCTTGCATCCTGAAAAAAAGTAATATTGTTTATAAACGAATCTATATAAAGACCTGTACCACCGACTATTATGGGTACCTTACCTTTTTCTTTTATCTCTGACACAGCCTTTTTTGCATCTTCACAAAAGGAAGCTACACTATATTCATCCTGAGGATTTACAAAACCGATTAAATGATGTTTAACACCATCCATTTCTTCAATAGTCGGTTTAGCAGTTGCAATATCCATTTTTTTATAAATCTGCATGGAATCGCCAGAAATAACTTCGCCACCAAATTGTTTGGCAATATGTATCCCCAAGGATGTTTTACCAGATGCGGTAGGTCCTACAATAACAATAACCTTTGTTTTTTTCATTAATTAAACTATCCTTTTAAATTGCTTTTCGAGGTCACGCTTGCTTACTTCAACCATAACAGGTCTGCCATGTGGACAGTAACGTATATCGTCACGAGAGAGTAATTCTTCAACAAACTTACGAAGTTCATAATCGGTTGTTGTGTTACCTGCTTTAATAGCAGCTCTACAAGCCATTGAATGATAAATCCAATCTAATTTTTCAGGCATCACTGTTTTCTGGTTCAGTGAAAGATAACTTGCTAATTCTGCTGTTATTGAAACTATATCTTCATTTACAAGCTCTGTAGGACAGGCATTAACTTTAACGCATCTGTCACCAAAATCCTCTATATCATAACCTGCTTTATAAAGCAACTCTTTATTTTCCAGAATTGCATTATATTCATCTGGTGATAAAGTAACTGTAACCGGTACCAAAAGCATTTGCTGGAATGAGGTCTGCTGTGATTTGAATTTTTCAAATAAAATTCTTTCGTGTGCAGCGTGCTTGTCTATCATAAGCATTTCATTTTCAAGTTCAACGAATATATATGTTTTGAAAGCTTCGCCTATAATTCTGAAATCAATAGAAGATTTTGGCTCTTGTTTAACAACTATATCTTCTTTAACTTCTGGTTTTTGTGGTTCTTCTATAATTTTATTAACTTCTTGCGAAGCAACACTTACTTTATTTATTGAAATATTGAGTTTCTTTTCACTTGGCTTTACATATTCAGTTTCAAGAAAATCAATAGTTTTTTCTTCGTTTGATTTTAGCGTGAGTGTTGACTTAATTACACTTGGTTTAACTGTTTCTGGTTTTGGAGCAGTTAAGCTTTCTTTTTTTATTTCTAACGGATTTTTATGTTCTGTTTCACATTTTATTTCTTGCTTTTGTTCAATTTTTATTTCTTTCTTCTCTGAAGCCGGTGCTTCGTTTAATTTTAACTGCTCACCCTTTACAGCTTCTTGCATAAATGCCTTTGCAACTGAAAAAGAGGCTTTAGGTCGTGTATCCTGAGTTAAAGCATTAAGAGCACCCTGATAAACTGCATCGAAAATTTTCTTCTCCTCAAAAAATCTGACTTCTGTTTTTGCAGGATGCACATTGACATCTACTGCAGAAAAAGGAAGCTTAATGAAAATAACACACGGTGGAAACTTGCCAACCATAATTGAATTTTTATAAGCAGTTTCAAGTGCAGTAATACACATAGGGCTTTTAATATATCTGCCGTTTACAAAGAAGTGCTGACCACTTCTGCTACCCCTGCCACTTGTTGGTTTACCAGTAAAACCAGTAACAGAAATACCATTTGCTTCGTACTCTACCGGTAATAAAGCTTCTGTATATTCTTTTCCATACACTGCGTATATAGCTGATTTTAAATTACCATCACCCGGAGTTGAAAAGTTGAGTTTACCATCTCTTATAAACTTAAATGAAATCTGTGGATAAGAAACAGCAATCTTTTCTAAAATTGAGGCAATATAGTTACCTTCCTGAACATCCTTCTTCAAAAACTTCATACGTGCAGGAATATTAAAAAATAAATCTCTTACTATAAGCGTTGTACCTACAGGACAACCAGCTTCTGTAAGTTCAATTTCTTCACCGCCGAAGATTTTATAAGATGTACCAACTTCTTCACTTTCTGTTCTTGTAAGAAGTTCAACCTTACTGACTGCAGCTACTGATGCCAATGCCTCACCACGAAATCCGAGAGTACCAATATTATCTAAATCATCTGCTGAATTAATTTTACTTGTCGCATGGCTTAAAAAGGCTTTTCTTACATCCTCACTCTCAATACCGCAACCATTATCGGTTACTCTTATGTAAGTTTTACCACCGTTTTTAATTTCTACAATAACATTTTTTGCACCAGCATCAATTGAATTTTCTAAAAATTCTTTTATTACAGAGGATGGACGTTCTACTACTTCGCCAGCGGCTATTAAATCCGCAATATTTTTAGGTAACACATTTATTCGCGCCACAGTGAACGCCCCCTTTCGCAATAATAATTTTATATATTTTCAGCTTCTTTCTTAAGCTCAAAGAGTTTAGTTAACGCTTCAATAGGTGTTAAAGTATTAACATCAATATTCTTTACTTTCTCAATAAAGCTTTCTTTACCACTTGAGCTGAATGAAAGCTGCATTTCTTCAGGCTCATCTTCGACAATCGGCTTTTTAGGTGCAGAGCCTAAATTAACTCGTTGCTGTTCTTCTAATGTTTTTAAAATAACCTTTGCATTTTCAACAACAGTTTTTGGGATACCAGCTAATTTTGCAACCTCAACACCATAGCTACCATCAGCTGCACCTTTAACAATTCTTCTTAAGAAGGTAATATCGTCGCCACGTTTTTTTACTGATGTGTTGTAGTTTTTTACACCATCAACTGTATTTTCAAGCTCTGTTAATTCATGATAGTGCGTTGCAAAAAGAGTTTTTGCACCAATTTTCTTTTTATCTGCTGTGTACTCCAACACAGCCCTTGCAATACTCATACCATCAAAAGTAGAAGTACCACGACCAATTTCGTCAAACACAATAAGACTTTTTGATGTTGCATTTTTAAGAATATCTGCAACCTCTGTCATTTCAAGCATAAATGTTGACTGACCTTGTGATAAATCATCAGATGCACCAACTCTTGTAAATATTTTATCTACAATACCGATTTTAGCACTTGAAGCAGGAACAAAGCTACCTATCTGTGCCATAAGCACAATTAAAGCAACCTGTCGCATATATGTAGATTTACCAGCCATATTAGGACCAGTAATAATCGCACTCCTATAATCTCCACAATCCAAATGAGTATCATTAGGAACGAATGGAGCACCACCCAACATAAGCTCAACCACAGGATGTCTTCCATCTTTTATAATAACATCGTCTGATGTATCAACTGTTGGTCTTATATAGTTATTCGTAACTGCTGTATAAGCTAAAGAGCAGAGAACGTCGAGTCTTGCAACTGCTTTACCTGTTACACGTACCCTTTCTAATTCATCAGCAATTTTTGAGCGTATTTGTGAGAACAATTCAAACTCAATTCTCACAATTCTTTCTTGTGCACCCAAAACCTTTGATTCAAGCTCTTTTAACTCTTGTGTAATATATCTTTCGCAATTTGCGAGAGTTTGTTTTCTTATATAATGCTCTGGAACTAAATCTTTAAATGAGTTAGTAACCTCTATATAATATCCGAATACTCGGTTATAGCCTATTTTAAGTTTTTTAATACCTGTTTTCTCTTGCTCTGATTGTTCAACAGCAGTTAAATAGCCTTTGCCGTTTGAAACAATATCATGAAGAGAATCAAGCTCTTCGTTGTATCCGGGTCTTATCATACCACCCTCTCTTACTGTGAGTGGTGGTTCATCAACTATTGAAGCATTTATGAGTGAATTAATATCTTCTAATAAATCAATTTCATCATAAATTTCACAAAGCATTTTTGATTTAACATCTTTTAAAGATGACTTAATACCTTGTAATTTATCAATAGTAAGGCTTAATGTTCGAAGCTCTTTTGCATTTGCTGTGCCGTAAACGATACGTGTCATAATTCTTTCTAAATCATACATATCTGAAAGAAGTGACATTTCTGTATCTAAAAGAATTGTGTCGTTAAAAAGTTCTTCCACGGCATTTTGCCTTGCAGAAATTAATGAGTAGCTGAGCAATGGTTGCTCTACCCAATTTCTTATAAGCCTTTTACCCATTGCAGTTTTGGTGTGGTCTAAAACCCACAAAAGACTGCCTTTTTTCTCACGACGGATTTGTGTTTCAGTTAACTCTAAATTTCTTCTTGCAGTTAAATCAAGACTTAAAAATTTATCAGCACCGAAAAACTCAACATCGTTTATATTTTCTAATTTTGTTTTTTGTGCATTCTCTAAATAATTGAGTGCCGAACCGAATGCTAAAAGTAAAGCGTTATTTCTGTTAAATTCCTGAAAATCTTCTGAATTTTCATTTATATGAGAAACGACCTTTTCTCTGCAGATTGCTTCGTCATAATCACTTTCGCTTAACACTTGTGTTCTTGCAGAAAGTCTGTCATTTAAAAATTTCGTTACTTCTTTAATTGAAGAAGCATATTTGTTAAGGAGCACTTCACTTGGATTAAAGCAACCGAGCTGATTCATAAGACGAGCTGCATCTGAACTGTCACTAAATGAATCAAGATGAACTTCACCGGTTGATACATCTACAAACGCTGCTCCGCAGGATTTGTCTGTAATATAAACAGATGCTAAGAAGTTATTTTTGCCTTCGTCGAGCATACTACTTTCGATAACAGTACCGGGTGTTACAATTCTTACAACATCTCTTTTAACAATACCCTTTGCTTGTGAAGGGTCTTCAACCTGTTCACAAATAGCTACCTTATAGCCACGTGACACAAGCTTCGCTATGTAACTGTCAGCGCTGTGGAAAGGCACACCACACATTGGTGCCCTTTCCTCCTGACCACAGTCTCTACCAGTAAGGACCAATTCAAGCTCTTTAGATGCTATTTTTGCATCTTCAAAGAACATTTCATAGAAATCGCCTAACCTGAAAAACAACAAAGTATCAGCATAATTCTGTTTTATCTGAAAATATTGCTCCATCATCGGAGAAAGACCTGCCATAGTACACCTCAACGCTTAAATTCTTTGAATTCTCAAATTAGTGGCAACCGCCGCAGCTTTCACAGCTACCGCCACAAGAATGTTCGTGAGCTGGTTCGCAAGTTGCTGGGTCTTGTCCATCAATGCAAAGAGCAAGAATTCCCATAATTTCGTTCATCATATCGTCAATAGCAGTTTTTGCCGCTTCAAACTTAACCATGTTGCCGTTAAGCATTACTGAACGATAAAGCTCTTCAAACTCTTTGCCGTATTGTTCCATCTTGCTTTCGTCTGCTTCTTCACCTTTTGAAGCCTCTTGTTGATAATTCATCTGAACAAGGTTGATTTTACCGATAAGGTCGTTTAATTCCTTGTCATTGTCATTTGCTTTTTTAGCTTCATCAAAAGCCTTGTAGCGTTCGTCAGCTTGAATAGCTGCACCTAATTGTCTTGTAATTTCGATAACACTCATTGTTATACTTCCTTTCTTTTATAAAAAATTTCACAATGAAACATTGTTTATAAGGTTAAAATTTTAGGCTTACGCCAGAACTCTCCACCACGCTTACGCGCGGTCCCCCTCTCTTCGCAAGAGAGGTTGTCACTCTTTAGTAAGTTCTTCCTGGACTTTTAAAAGCTCCATAAACCATTTTGTTTTTTCTTCTTTTGAAATTGGGTCAGGGAAAGATGCGGCTTTAGTACCTTTGCGTTTAGAATAAATAAACGTAAACATTGAACCGTATTTTACTTCTTTAACAAGAGATACTGTATCTAAAAACTCTTCATAGGTTTCGCCCGGAAAGCCTACAATAATATCGGTTGTAATATCTACACCCGGAATTCTTTCCTTAGCGTAATTCACCAGTTCTAAATAATGCTCTCTTGTATATTTCCTGTTCATTTCTTTCAATATTCTATTATTACCAGACTGAACAGGTAAATGAAGATGACCACAAAAATGTTTTGCAGAAGCTAAAACATCAATAAGCTCTTTTGTGCAATCTTTGGGGTGAGAAGTCATAAAATCGAATGTATAATCACCTTCGATTTCATCAAGTCTTCTTACAAGCTCAGAAAAGTTAATACCATTTTCGAGACTCTTGCCGTAAGAATTAACATTCTGACCTAAAAGAGTTATTTTTTTGTAGCCTTCATTTATTAAGCCCTCTGCTTCTTTTAAAACGACCTCTGGTTCACGGCTTCGTTCTCTGCCCCTTACATAAGGCACAACGCAATATGAACAGTAATTATCACAACCATACATAATAGGAAGCCATGCATTTTCGCCACTATCACGCTCATTTGGCATACCTTCAGCAATTACGCCATCACATTCTTCAACAGAGAAAACTCTCTTCTTGGTTTTGAATACTTTGAAAAGCAATTCTGGTAATTTATGAAGAGCATGTGTACCGAAAACAAGGTTTACATAAGGGTAACTGTTTTTGATTTTTTCAGCAATATGTTCTTGTTGCATCATACAACCACAAAGACCAATGACAAGATTTTTATTATTCTTTTTTAAAGTCTTTAATGCACCGACATTACCAAAAACTCTGTCTTCAGCATGTTCACGGATTGCACAGGTGTTGTAAATTATAATATCAGCTTCATTAAGAGTTTCGGTAAGCGAATACCCCATTTCTACCAGCTGACCTTTAATGTGCTCACTGTCAGCAACATTACCCTGACAGCCGTATGTGTGAACAAATGCTTTGGGTGTTTCACCCTGAAATCTTGATTTAACAATATTTTTTACTTTTTTCTTAAATTCATTTTGCTCCGTCATTTCTTCTGCGGATATAAAAAACTTGTTTTCCTGCAAATTATTTAACTACCTTTCAGAATGATGCTGTATTAAGGAAGCCTAAAATATCAAGGTAAACCTTTTCGTTATCATCCTCGTTTAAAATTTCGTGACGCATATTTGGGTAAATAATCACTTCTGGCTCATGACCGTAAGCAATTAAACTATCAGCACAAGCTATAGGACCTTTACCACCCATACCTATAGGGTCATCTGCACCAGATATAATGAGTATCGGAAGCCCAACCTTTACTGATGCAGGCCACAATCTGTCACTAGCAAGAAGTGCAATAGAACCTAAATCTCTCATACCAGCAAGAGTAAGCTCAATTCCACAAAGCGGGTCATTTTTATAATCTTCTACATTCTTCTTGTTATAGCTTAACCAATCCAAATCTGAATTTCGGTCTTTGATGCCTAAAGAAGAAACTTTATTTAACGCACCACCCATAATTGCATTACGGGTTCTTGTACCAATTTTTTCAGTCAAATCTCTTAACGAACCAATTGCAAACTCAAGGCCCTGAGGTGCCTGACCTGTTCCACAAATAATAAGACCAGATAAATCTTCTGAGAAAGTACCTGCATAAACTCTTGCACAGAATGAACCCATACTGTGACCGAATAAATAATACTTCAAATCAGGGTAACGCTTGTGCATTATGTTGTAAAGAATGTGCATATCATCAACAAAACGTCTGAAACCATCCACTTCTGCTGTAAAGCCTAAATCTTCGGGACAGTTAACAGATTTACCATGACCGATATGGTCATTACCACAAACTATGTAACCACGTTCTGCCAAAAATCTTGCAAAATGGTCATAACGGTCAATATGCTCGCTGACACCATGTGCAATCTGAAAAACACCAATGTGCTCTACTTCATCATCAAGCCAAATTAATGCTCTTATTTTGTTAACACCTGTTGAAGAATTATAGTAAGCTTCCTTTTTTATAATTGCCATTGTTGTTTACCCCTTTCAGAATTTATAATTACCAGTTCTCGCTAATTCATAAAGCATTAAATCGAGACCATCTATCACCTTATCGTTATCTGCATCGGCTAAGACATCGGTTATATCATTTTCATCGTAAGACTCATTGAGTGCTTTATTTACAACAACCGAGAAATCGTTTATGGTTAATTCGCCATCACAATCCAAATCTCCGTAAAGCCCCAAAGTCCACTCTTCATTCTGGTAGTTGTTGCCACTACCAACAATAAATTTTGTGCTGGTTGTTTTTGCCCCAGTGTCAACCCAAAGTCCGTTATAGTAAACTGCATCCAAATCATCAAAAACAGAATATAACACCCATCGTTTTGTTGTATTCACTAAATTCGGTTCATTTACAGAAAACGCTGTGTTGACTGAGTATCGCTCCAAATTGTAAGCTGAGTAGCTCATAGTAGGATATTTTAAAGTAAGACCATCAACAAGCAAGGATTTATATTTATGCTGATAAATCATCTCGTGACTTTCACTGAATTTGCCTGAGTTAAAATTTGGTGCCTCACTTGAAAGACCTGTTAAAAAGAAATCGTAAAATGTACCCTCTTCTTCCTGGTCATCCCATGTGGCGTCCAGAAGATACCAGAAGCCATTATCCATTTTGACTGCGTTCCACATGTGATTTTCACCACCTGCTTCACCAATAACACAAATAGCAGGTATCTTGTAATAATCACAAATCATTTTAAAAGCTTCGGCATACCCCTGGCAAACACACACGCCATTAAGAATCGCACCCACAGGGTCGTATGTTGTTGAACACTCAAAGTCACCACCATAGGTTATCTTACCACACAAATAATCGTGAACCTTTTTTACAAACTCATAACGATTATTTGCTGTGAAATCGAGTGACTTTAAAGCTTTCCACAATTTATTGTAGGTTGTCACAGGGTCTGGATAAGCTTCATCAAAGGTTAATTCGACTTTAAAATTACTGTAATATCTTTCCCTTTTTAAAAAACCGGTTTTCTCTGTTCTTTCATCATAAGTGATTTTTGCACCACTCACCCAAAATATTTCAGGACAATCAAGAAAAACTGCGTCCCAGATATAATAAATATTTATTTCATCAAATTCATCTTCATTAAGCTCTCTACCGAAATCCACAGAAACAACAGTATCTTTTGGTGTGATGTTAACAAGCTGTTTGTAAAATGTTTTATTTATATCAGAGAGAAGTGAACCAAAATAATACTCCTGACTGTTATAAGTTACACCCTGAATTGAATTATGTTTTTCAGGCGAGTAAATTATGCCCTCAGAAAATGTGTGATTTTTAATAATGCCATAACCTTCTGGTAAAGCCAGTTGTGGTTCAGAAGTGCTAGCGGTAACAGCAAAAGCATTCATTGAAAAGCATAAAGAAAAACAGAGCAACAAACTCAAGGAAGCTATAATTTTCTTTGTCATTTCGGCTCACTACCCTTCTCATTAAGCACACAAAACGGCACAATAACACTATTTAATTAATAATACCATATAATGCAAAAAATTGCAATATAAAAACGCCATATATTTGTGTATTTTTTAGGTTTTTTTACAGCTTTAACACAAGATATAGACCAAAATAGAAATACCTATTGCAGAAAAAGAAAAAATGTGGTAATATGAGTTAAATATATGTATTCTTAACGTGGAGGTAATTGAATGGCTACCGAATTTAACACAAACTCAAAAGCAGTAATCATAGGTCTTACTGATACCGGCGAACAGCTTCCTGCTGCATCTGGCAGAATTTCGACACAACCTGGTACTGCTCTTGAGATTCTCGAACTTTCAAAGGATGCTGAAAAGAACGCAAACCTTATTTCAAAAGTAACACGTTCTGGTCACACTTCAACTATTGAACACACAGTATTCAATTTAGCTTTCCAGAATGTATCCGTTCTTGTTGAACAATTTGTTATTGAATTCAGACTTGCTTCTTTTACTGTTAAATCAAGAAGATATGTTGATTTTGGCGAACTTGGTTATTTCATTCCGAAGTTTGAATCTACTTCTATTCATGATAAGTACATTGAGCACATGAATTACCTTTATTCAGAATATCGCGATTTTATCGACAAAGGAATTCCTAAGGAAGATGCACGTTTCATTCTCCCTTATTCTCTTTACAGTAATTTCTATTGCACACTTAACGCAAGAGAGCTTGTTAATATGCTCTATGCTATGATTTATGGCAGAGGTGCTAATTTTCCTGAAATAAAAAACCTTGGTCTCTCTCTTTATGAACAAGCTAAAAAGATGACCCCAGGTATTTTCACTGACTTTGAAACACGCAGACCTGCTGTTCAGGATATTCCGCATTTCTCATATAAAAGAGACGATTCTCTTATTGAAGCTGAAGAGAATGTAGAGTTACTTAATTTTACTCCTGATGCTTCAAAATGTGTTGCCAGAGCTGCACTTATTGAATCTTTGGGCTTACCTTCAAGTCAGATAGAAGCTATAATTTCTGACGAAAAAGAATGTGCAAAAATCATTAAAGAAATTATAAATTCAAAAAGACAAAGACCACTTGAAGCGGTTACTTTCACATTCAGAATCAACAATGTTTCACTTTCTTGTCTTACTCACTTCGCACGTCACAGAATGCAATCAATAGGCATACCTTCTCTCACACTTACAAACAGAAGAAGATATATTTTACCAAAGACAATAGTTGAAAAACCAGAACTTTTAGAGCGTTATAAAAAAGCATTCGAAAAAACAGCTGACCTTTATGACTACTTTCAGGAAAAAGGTATCAGCGAAGGACTTTCAGCTTATATTCAGTTAAGTGGTAATACAGTTGACATTGTTACAACTATTAACGGCAGAGAATTGCTTTTATTTATGAAATTGCGTTCTTGCAATCGTGCTCAATGGGAAATAAGAGATTTTGCTGTTGATATGCTCAAAAAATTACGCAAGGCTGACCCAACAATTTTCAACTTCTATGGCCCTAGTTGCTATGTTAACAAGTGCACAGAAGGCGCTATGACTTGTGGCAAGTCGGCAGAAGTTATTAAAATTTTCAAAGAACTTTAAAACAGAAGCATCTCTTAATATTTCTTTCGAGAAATATTAAGAGATGCTAAATTTTCGATATTTTAAGAAAAATTTCCATTTTTTTCTTAAAATATCGTTATAATGTATTGCAAGAAAATGCAATTAGAGTTATAATGTTGTGTAGATTTAGTTATTTTTAGATAAGAGGTTTATTCATGTTAGGCAAATTAATAAGACTCAGTATTACTGAGCCAGTAGGCACTCCATTGGGTGACACAGGCAGAGTTTACAAGCTCAACCAAGGTCAGCCAATAGGCAAATTCAAGCCCTACTCACCCATTAGCGGCGTTCTTATAATGGGTATTGATAATCCAGTCAGACATTTTGATGGCAGAGTTATTGCATCAGTTCGTTTTCTTGATAATGGTGAAGTTAAATTAATAGCCGCACCAAAATCAAAAAGATTTATTGACTGCGAAATTAAGAATGCCATTAGCTTTATTACAGAGGGCAGAAAATACAACTTAGAATGTAGATATGAGCGTTCTTGCGGTGCAGTTATATACAGAAATATAAATGGTCAAATTCGTTATCTTCTCATAAAAAATAACCGCAGTTCTAACTGGGGATTTCCTAAAGGTCACATGGAAGATGGCGAAACAGCCGAAGAAACTGCAAAACGTGAAGTTCTTGAAGAAACAGGAATTCATATTGATATTATCCCTGATTTTGTTTCTAAATCTGAATACACCATTCAGAACAAAATTCATAAATCTGTCTTTGTTTTTGTTGCCAAGACTAACGATACTCAGACAATTATTCAAAAAGAAGAAATCGAAGATTATATCTGGCTTACATACGAAAACGCTTATAAAAACTTAAAATTTGAGAATGATAAAACTATTCTTCACGACGCAAGAGAACACTTGATAAAAAAAGGTTTAATAACACCAGAAGAGGTACAAAATGGTTGATAGTATTGTTACCACAGTAGTGGATTTTTTTAAAAACGATATTCCAGCAGAATTAATTGCCTTTGTAATTTCACTCTTCCCTGTTTTAGAGCTTAGGGGTGGGATGATTGCCGCAAGACTTTTAGAAATTGATTTTATAAAAGCATTTTTAATTTGTTACATTGGCAATATGTTACCTATTCCATTTATTCTGCTCTTCATAAAAAAGATTTTTGCTGTTATGAGAAAAAACAAACACTTAGCGAAAATTGTAGAAAAAATGGAAGCTCGTTCTGACAAGAAAAAAGGTACAATGGAAAAATATAAGGAATGGGGACTTTTATTTTTTGTAGCAATTCCTTTACCTGGCACAGGTGGTTGGACAGGCGCCCTTATTTCAGCTCTTATGGATTTGAAAATCAAGAAAAGTTTACCAATTATAACTCTTGGTGTGCTTATTGCAGGAATTATAATGTCGCTTATAACATACGGAATTTTCTAAAAAAACTCGGCAATATGCCGAGTTTTTTAGAATTAAATGGTGATTTAAAAATGAACACTTGTTATATTTTCGGTGCGTTAGACTGCACAGTCAATAATTTTTCTCCAACTGAAAATGATTTGATAATTGCAGCAGATGGTGGTTACGCCACCTTAAAAAAGCTTAATGTAAAACCTGATTTAGTTGTTGGCGATTTTGATTCTTTAGGCAGTATTCCAGAGAATGAAAATATTATAAAACATCCTGTAAAAAAAGATGATACAGACACACTTTTAGCAGTAAAAATTGGGCTTAACAAGGGATATAAAAATTTTCAGATTTATGGTGCTATTGGTGGAAGATTAGACCATACTGTAGCCACTCTTCAAACTGCATCATTTGTGGCTGAAAATGGCGGTATCGCTTATATTTATGATGGTAATTTCACCATAACCGCTATTAAAAACTCCAGTATAAATTTCAACAATAACGCAAAAGGTTATATTTCTGTTTTCGCCCTTTCTGGTGTAGCAAAAGGTGTTACCATTGAGGGACTTTTATATGAATTAAACAACGCAGAGCTCCCACCCTACTTCCCTCTTGGTGTGAGCAATGAGTTTATTGAAAAAGAAAGCAAGATTTCTGTTAATGATGGAATTCTTACTATCATTTTTGAAGGTACAAATGATTTAATAAAATAAATTTTATCCCCTTGACAAATCCGAAAGATTTATCAAGGGGATAATTAGTTTTATTCTTCTGCAATTGTGTCTTCTTTTGATTCTGCAGTTGTTTCTTCAGTCTGAACCTCTTGTTTTTCTTCTGTTACTTCATTTTCTGCAGAAGAATCACTTGAGTTATCGTTCTCAGGGTCATAGTTTTCATCCATAAGCTCCAAGAAACGAGCACCAGTGATTTTTTCATTCTTGATAAGCGTTTCAGCTATAAGAACTAATTTATCATTATGGTCTGTGAGAAGCTGTTCACACTTATTATAGCACTCTGTAAGAATTCTTTTGACTTCATCATCAATAGTGTTAGCATAAGCTTCTGAGTAGTTCTTTGTGTGACTATAATCCATACCCAAGAACACTTCGTCATTATCTTTACCATAAAGAACAGGACCAAGCTTTTCACTCATACCATATCGTGTTACCATTGAACGTGCAATATCGGTTGAAGTTGAAATATCCTGAGAAGCACCTGTAGAAATATCGCCGAATGTTATTTGCTCAGCAACTCTACCACCCATTGACGTAACAATTCTATCAATCATTGCAGATTTTAACATATGAGCTCTGTCTTCTTGTTGCCTGTAAAGTGTGTAACCACCAGCCATACCACGTGGTATAATAGAGATTTCGTAAACAGGCTCACAGTTTTCAAGATAGTAGGCTGAAACTGCGTGACCAGCTTCGTGGTATGCAGTAATTCTCTTATCTTTTTCTGTAATTCTGTGTGATTTCTTTTCTGCACCGACTTCAACTTTAATAGTTGCTTCGTCAATTTCTACCATAGTAATTGCTTTTTTGTTACGCTTAGCAGCAAGAAGTGCTGCTTCGTTAAGAAGATTTTCAAGGTCAGCACCAACAAAACCTATAGTACCATGAGCAATACTCTTTAAATCAACATCAGGACCTAACGGTTTATTTTTTGCGTGTACCTTTAAAATTTCTTCTCTACCCTTTAAGTCAGGTCTGCCAACTGTAACACGTCTGTCAAAACGACCTGGTCTTAAAAGTGCTGGGTCTAAAATATCAGGACGGTTAGTAGCTGCAATAATAATTACACCTTCATTATTTCCAAAACCATCCATTTCAACAAGCAACTGGTTAAGTGT
>CALFTN010000075.1 GCA_937916395.1 uncultured Clostridia bacterium
CCGCACCGTCTCCGGTGCTTACGCCGCTGATAATTTCTCCGTTGCATTTAAGAGTAACCTGCGACATTGAGCCTGTAAGATTTCCGCAGTTGGTTGTATAGCTTTCAAGATGATATGTTGAAGGTGCCTGCATAGCCCTGACCTTTTTCGGGGCTTGTTATTTTGTCGTCGTAAAGCTTGATTTCAAGCTGATATGTACTGCCATTGTCGGTGCAGGTTGCACTTTCAACCATATCGGCGGTAATTTTTGAGCAATCCTCTGTACTGCCAACAGGGAAGATAATCTGCATATCCTCTTTAAGTGTCCATGACTGAGGCTCATCGGTACCCTTTACGAACTGTGTCATCGCAGTTTCAGCGATACCCTGAATTGCGGAAGGCATTTCAAGATATTCAGGTAAGCTTTCCATATGCTTATAGTTTCTTGTAAGAGTGGTTGCGTTTGTCTTCACACCGCTTACAGCTGAATTATAAAGGTCAACGATTTCCTGAACCGATTTTTCACCGCTGTTCTGAGCAGGCTGTGATGCAGAAGGAGCTGTCGTGCTTACTGCGGGAGCTGTTGTGGTTGTGTCAGAAGGTGCGGTTGTTGCAGGTGCTGTTGTCTGCACGGGAGCTGTGGTAGTTGTCGTAGACTGTGTAGGAACAGTAGCATTAACCTGTGCTCCTGCATTGCCGTTTACGCCGATATCACCTTCGATATTTACATTGAATGACTGTAACGAGCCTAAAAACGCACCGCCTGTAAATAAAAGTATTGCAGCCAGTACCAAAGCTATTGTTTTTGCATAAATATTGTTCATTTCTTTTTACTCCTTTAATATGTTTCACCAAGGTTTTGGTTGCAATTTTATTTTACCCACACCATATTAAATCAATAACCAAATTAGAGTAAAATCTTAGTAAAGCTTTTTCGAAAAAAGTAAAATAAATGTAAAAAAGCGATGTTAAACTGAAATAGTCAATAGTTAGTAGACACTAAAAAAAGAATTAAGCTGCCAGTTCAAGCCTGTATTGGACTGGCGGTTTTCTTTTTAATTTGCGAACAGGTCTTATGTAATTAAAATAATAAACAGTATCTTCAACAATTTTTTGTAAGTCATCACACTTCCAGTACTGGAAGTGTGATCGCATAACGTCTTTAAATCTACCAAAGAAAGATTCAATAACGGCGTTATCTCTTGGAGTTCCTGCTCTTGACATACTCTGAATTGTGTTGTAAGATTTAAGCAGGTTGCAATAACCTGCTGAGGAGTACTGGACACCCTGATCGCTGTGCAAAAGGATAGGGGTGCCGGTACTTTTTGCTTTTTCAAGTATTCGTTTAGCGGGTTTCATAACAAGGAAATTATCAAACGTGTCACTTAATTCCCAATCAATAATTTCATTATTAAATAAATCCAAATAGCAAGCAAAATAATACCATTTACCTTTATGAGAAATATATGTAACATCGGTAACAATCTTTTGCATAGGTTTTTCTGCAGAAAAACAACGATTAAGGATATTAGGAAATCTATCGTGCTCACCACCCTGACTGTCAGGGTGTTTTTGTTTTCTAACAAATCCTTTAATACCAAGTCTTTGCATAGACTTTAATACTGTTGCATCAGATAACACCCAACCATACAGGTTAAACAAAGTATCATTAATACTTCGGTAACCTTGCGAAGGATAATGCGAATGTATATCCGCTACATAATAATCTAATTCCTGCTGTTGCTTTTCATAACGATTTAATGTTCCTTTACGGTTTAACCATTTGTAATATCCCGAACGAGATACTTCATACACATCGCACAATTCCTTTACCGAGTGGTGTTCACTTTCTTTTTCAATACAGGTGTAGATTTGTTGTATTACTTTCTTTTGGCATCGCCCCTTTCTAGTTCTATGGATTTTTTTAATCGCACAATTTCTCCATCTTTCTTTAGCAGCTCGCGTTCCAACAATGCAATTTTGTATTCTAATTGTTCTGTTGGAGTAAGTTCTTTTTTACGGACATACTTGGCAAGTGGATTACCAGGTTTTCGCTTGTTAACAAGCGCAGTTTCTCCACCTTCTAAATATTGCTTTGTCCATTTGTAAATTTGAGAGTTAGAGATGCCTGTTTCTCGTTCTATACTTCTTAATGTTTCACCAGATAAATTTCTTTTTACTAAAGCTAGTTTTTCTTCTTTACTGTGATTATTGTTGGTACCACCTTTTGGTCTTCCCATTTATTTCAGCTCCTTTCTTTTTTCTCTATCTTAACACAAAAAAATGATGGTAGACACTCTTTTTTAGTGTCTACCATCATTTTACCATTTCAATGTATTTCATCATCTCGCTCATTATTGCCATCATTATGATGACCTTATATTTCGTGATGATCACAAAATATTCCTCTGAAATAACGTTTATGTAAGGAGTGATCGATTTTGGGTTACATTATCTATTTGATTCTTATGGTCTTGTGCGTCGGGGTGCTT
>CALFTN010000076.1 GCA_937916395.1 uncultured Clostridia bacterium
CATATTCAGACGATATTATTCTCACACAGATGCGCCGTCAGGCACAGCTTGCAATAGATAGTGCAAATGTAATTATATTTGTTACAGACGTTCGTGATGGTGTTGTTGCAACTGATAGTGAGGTTGCTTCAATGCTTCAGAAAAGTGGTAAACCAATTGTTCTCTGTGTTAATAAGTGCGATAAAATCGGTGAGCCACCAGCTGATATTTATGAATTTTATAATTTAGGTATCGGTGACCCATTCCCAGTGTCATCTGTTCATGGCCACGGCACAGGCGATTTATTAGATGAAGTTATTAAGCATTTTCCAGAGGAATATTTAAAAGAAGAGGAAGATGAAGACGATTACATTAAAGTCGCATTAATCGGCAAACCAAATGTTGGTAAATCTTCTTTAGTTAATAAAATTATAGGCGAAGACAGAATGATTGTTTCTGATATTGCAGGTACAACTCGTGATGCAACTGACAGCTTTGTAGAGAATGATTACGGCAAGTTTATGTTTATTGATACTGCAGGTCTTCGTAGAAAGTCCAAGGTAGAAGATGCAGTTGAGCGTTATAGCGTTTTAAGAACGGATATGGCAGTCGAAAGAGCCAATGTCTGTGTTATTATGATTGATGCTTTAGAAGGCTTTACAGAGCAGGATAGTAAGGTTGCAGGCAGAGCATTAGAGCAGGGTAAGGGCTGTATTATTGCAGTCAATAAATGGGATGCATACGAAAAAGATGGCAAAACGATGGACTCTTATCGTAAAAAGCTTATGAATGACTTTTCGTTTATGTCTTTTGCTCCTATTATTTTCATTTCTGCAAAAACTGGTCAGAGATTAGACCGTCTTTATGAGCTTATTAAGTTTGTTGATACACAAAACGCAATGCGTGTTAAAACAGGTCAGTTAAATGAAATATTGGCAGCTGCAACTCTCAGAGTGCAACCACCAACAGATAAGGGTAAACGCCTTAAAATTTATTATATGACCCAGGCTTCAACAAGACCACCAACGTTTGTGTGCTTTGTAAATAACGAAGAGCTTTTCCATTATAGCTATCAGCGTTATTTAGAAAATCAGATTCGTGAGGTCTACGGTCTTGAGGGTACACCTGTGCGATTTGTTATTCGTGAGCGTGGTGAAAAGAAATTTTAAAATAAAAATGGCTGTAAAAACTTGGTTTTTACAGCCATTTAATTTTATTCTACAACAACGCCTTCTTTTTCTCTCTTCTCTGCAAGCTCTCTAACAATTCTTTCTTTTTCTTTACCAGAAATTTTGTAGAAGAACATTGGAATTGCGCAAAGTAACATACTTACACCTGGCACAATAGAAACGAGTGAGAACATACCGAAGTTTTGCATTCTTGTTAAATCAGTTGCGGCAACAATAGCAGTTGAGCTTAACATATTTTCAGGCTCTAAGCCAATTAACATATAAGCTATTATAATACCGCTTGTTGCGAGTGCATTACCTAATTTATTAACAAAGCCCTGACACGCAGCACCAAGACCGTTATCTCTGAAACCAGTCTGTAATTCAATAAGGTCAAGACAGTCGCAAATCATAGCACTTGAAATAACATTAAGAACACCTAAAGGAATACAAGAAATAAGAATAAAAGGAATACAAATGTAAAGATTTGCAGTATACCAACCAATAACAGTTGTGAAAATACTTGCGACAAAACCAGCAAGGCAAGTTGTAATAACTATTTTTTTATAGTCAAATTTCTTCATAAGCTTTGGCATAAAGAGCATAGCGCCAAACATACCAACTATTGCACATACCTGGAAAATTGTTTTAACAGAAGAAACACTCGCATCAATTGCCGCAGTTCTTTCGGCTGGTGTCATACCAGTAAGGTCAGGACCAATGTAGAAAGCGTATCTTGCAACGTGAACAGCTGCAGCCTGAACCATATATCTGCCACTTGAAAGAACGCCCATAGCAACAACGAGCATTAAAGGTTTGCATTTAAAAATTCTTGAAAGGGTAGATGGTTCGCCAGGTTTTCTCACTTTTTGTGGAATTCTTACTCTTTCTTTAACGTGGAAATATGAATTTGTGAAAAGGATAATACCAATAACAGAAACAACTATTGAAATAATTAAATATTTTGATTTGTTATATTCAATTGGGTTGCTTGAGTCAATAACTAATGGTAAAGCAAGACCAGCTACCAAGAATAAAACTTCAGGAACAGCAGTACCAATACCATTAAGAATTTTTGCGAATGAAATAACCTGACCACGCTCTTCTGCATCAGGTGTCATAACGTTAGGAATACTCCACATTGGAACGTCTGCCATTGTATTAAGCATACCCCAAAGTACGTAAATAATTGCAGCATAAACCATTAAGCCATTTTTATTTAAATCAGGGCAGAAGTACATTAAAATTGTAAGAACTGCAAGTGGAGCTGCAGAATAAATAATAAATGACTTCATTTTACCAGTTTTTCTGGAACGTACGTCTGCTAAAATACCCATCATAGGGTCGTTTATAGCATCCCACACTCTTGCTCCAAGCATAAGTACAAGAATAAAAACCAATGGTAACTGTAAAACGTTAACATAGTAGTCACTTATGTAGCTTGACATCATAGTGTAAATCATACCTTGACCCATAGTGCCGAGAGCGAACATATTTAGCTCTTTTTTAGGCACTTTATAGCCTGTTTTCTCTTTCATATAAACCCTACTTTCACAATAAGATTTTTTAATTCTACCACAATTATCTATTTATAGCAATACACTTATAAAACAATATTTGAATTCCAAAAATAGTGAATTTTTACAATTAAAAAATCTATTTAAGGTATTTACAAATTATACCAAGTTTGTTAATATTATTTCATGTGGATTATTTCTGTTTTTTAACAGAAAAGGGGGCTTTTTTGTGAGAGAAACCACTAACAGACCAATACCCGAAATTTACAAAACTCTTTATGAAGAAAATGTAAAGGATGAGGCGCTTTTCTTAATAGTCGGCGACTTGAATTTAAAGGGAAAATATGGCGAATCGTTGCTTTGTTTTACAAAAGATAAGCTTTATTCATTCGATTCTTGCTTTAATGACAGCTTTATAACAATTGATTATAAAGATATTGAAGAAGCAGAAGTAAAAAGAATGTACGGTAATGCATTCTTCAAGGTGAAATTAAAAGGTGAAAACAAAAAGAAAAATATTCTCAGGTTTTCTTATGCCGCTGCAGAGGTTGGCGATGCTGCCGCAAACTTTGTAAATGTTATTAATGAAAACGGCTTTTCAGAAGCTGAGGTCGAAGTTGTAAAATCTGTTTACAGTAAGCAACGCTCGTTCTGTCCGAAATGTGGTAGAAAATTACCTAAGCCTGATGCAGAGTGTATAAACTGCTCAAGCAAAAGTCATATTATAAGCAAATTTGCAAAATATGTTGTTCCTGAAAAAATATCACTTGTTGTGTGTATGCTTTTGTCCGTTGTAGCAACAGTGTTGTCACTCGTTCCACCATATATTACAAAGATAATGGTTGATGATGTTATTCCTAATAAAAACTCACAGAAACTCATTATCGTTCTTGTGTGGCTTATGGGTGTTTATGTGCTTCAATACATAGTTAATGGTATAAGGTCATATAAATTAAGAATAACAGGTAACAAAATAACACTCAACTTAAAGAAAGATATTTTTGAAAAAGCACAGTATTTACCAATGAGCTTTTTTGATAAAATCTCAACAGGTTCTGTTATTAACCGTGTTAATTCTGATGCTGGTACAATTCAGCAATTTATAATGAAAATATCGCAGGAAGCGGTAGTTCAGGCATTTACACTTGTTGGTCTTGTAATTATAATGTTTGCAATGAGCTGGAAGCTTGCGTTGTTTTCATTAATACCAGTTCCAATAGTTGTTGTAGTTGGTAAAATGTTCAGCAAGGTTTTAGGGCCTAAATATATGCGACTCTGGAGAAGACACTCTGCTATTTCAACAATGCTTGCAGACTCAATTCCAGGCGTAAGAGTCATTAAAGCGTTTACAAACGAAAGAAAAACTATTGATAAATTCAATAAATTCTGTGACGAATGGTTCAAAGAAGATAAAAAGGTTGCAATTCCAGCCGCAATTTTCCCATCAATAATAACATTCCTTGTTACTTGTGGTTCACTTGTGATCTGGTTCTTGGGTGGTAATCTTGTTATAGGTGACGATAAAGATGTTTCATTAGGTCTTTTGGTTTCATTTGTAACTTATGCTAGTATGTTTTATAACCCTGTTAACTTCTTTGCAAATATTGGTGATACATACCAAAACACTTTGGCATCTGCAGAAAAAATTCTCGATATTTTAGATGCAGAGCCAGAGCACGATTTCGGTCACGATAACGAACTCGAAAGAATGCGTGGTAAAATTGAATTTAAAAACGTCAATTTTGCATTCGACCGCTCTAAAAAGGTTCTTTCAAATATCAACCTCACCATTGAACCTGGCGACATTGTCGGCATTGTGGGTACAACTGGTAGTGGTAAATCAACTCTTATAAATCTTCTTATGAGATATTACGACGAATACGACGGTGAAATTCTTGTTGACGGAGTAAACGTGCGTGATATTGATATGAAGTATTACAGAAACTCAATAGGCTTTGTTCAGCAAGAGCCACTTATGTTCCGTGACACTATATTTAACAATATTGCTTATGGCAGTAATGTTTCACACGTTGAGCAAGTGCTTCATGCAGCAGAGGTTGCAAATGCACATGGCTTTATTTCAAAACTTCCAGATGCTTATGACACAATGCTCGGTGAACGTGGTGTAGGTCTTTCTGGTGGTGAAAAACAACGTGTTTCAATTGCACGTGCAGTTCTTAAAAACCCAAGTATATTGATATTTGATGAAGCAACTGCAGCGGTTGACTCTGAAACAGAAAGTCTTATTCAGAGTGCTATTGAAAGGCTTATAAGTGGCAGAACTACACTTATGATTGCTCACCGACTTTCTACATTAAGAAAAGCTAATAAAATTGTTGTTGTAGATAAAGGTGAGATAATTGAGTGTGGTACACCAGAAGAGCTTATGGCACTCAAAGGTAAATATTATAAACTTATTGAAATTCAGTCTATGGGCGAACAGCTACAAAAACGCAAGGCTGAAGAGAATTTTGAATAAGGGGGTGCAATATAATGCCACGTTATGTAGAAGGTCCTGATATAAGGTTAACACCTAACGATGTTATATTTGTTGATGTTGAGTTTTATACAGGCGAAAAATTCACTGGTGTAGAGCTTCGTAGAATGTTCCCAATAACAGGTCTTACAAAGTATATTGCACTCGTTGATAGTGAAGGCGAACAAATTGCCATTATAAGGGATTTAAACGACCTTATGGAAGATTCCCGAAAGGTAGCAGAGAAAGTCTTGGAAGAATATTATATGATTCCAAGAATTACTAAGTTTATAAAAATGAGTGAAAAGTTTAAAATCTGGATGTGGACTGCAGAAACTGACAAGGGAGTTTATACCTTTGAAATCAGAAACCATATTACAGCGGTTAAACCACTTTATGATGGTCGTGTGCTTATTAAAGATGCCAATGACAACCGCTATGAAATACCAGATGTAAAACTTCTCGATAAAAAGAGTCTTAAAATGATTTTACCTAAGATATAATGAAAGGATGAATTTAATTTATGAAACTTCTTATAGCAATTGTAAATAATGAGGACAGTGCAGTTGTTTCTTCTGCACTCACAAAAGAGGGCTTTTCTGTTACAAAGCTTTCAACAACAGGTGGATTTTTAATGGTTGGTAACACAACATTTTTAATAGGTGCTGAAGATGATAAAGTGCAGAAGGCAAAAGAAACCATTAAAGAGCATTGTAAAAGAAGAACTCAGACAGCGCCTTCAACTCAGGCACTCGGTAGTGGACTTCGTGAAGGTGATTTAGCAGCAGAGGTTGCAGTCGGCGGTGCAATAGTGTTCTCATTAGATGTAGAAAGTGTGGATAAGTATTAATGAAAAAGTATTTAAAAGAATTAATAATTGCCGGTATTGAAACAGCCTTTCTCTTCTTATTCCCATTAATACCAATGGGTAATAAAGATGCTCACATCATCCTTCTTTTAGTTATTACTCTTATTATTGGTATAGTTGGTGTTGCAATTTCTGATAAGAAAATTAAATTCTTATTTCCAGTATTTTCAACAATAATGGTAGTTCCAACTATGTTTATTTACTACGAGCCAAGAGTTTACGGTAACATCTTCTGGATGTTCGTATTCTCAGCTTTAGCAACGATTATTGGTGAGCTTTTAAGACTTATTGTTTTAGGCGTTATCAATCTTGTTAAGAAGATTAGGAATTAGGAACTAGGAACTAGGAATTAGTTTTACTGAAATGTATAAAATTTAAGCTCGTCAGACTTTCATATCTGACGAGCTTTTTTATGATAAAACTTCTAAAAAGTTGGTTATTAACATCAAACCTGCGACAACTAAAGGAATAATAATTGTTGCTATTTTTATTCGTTTGTTTGTTTTTTCTTCTTCTTTTACCAGCAAAATGTAAGGAATTGTTATAATATAAAGAATAGGTACACCCCATATTCCAAATAGTAACAAAAATGCTAGTACTTCACAAATAAACTCGCCTACAAAAGGTATGAAACCGATTAATGCAAATACCGGTAACTCAAAAATAATGCTGATATACACAATTAACATAACAGATGACCAAATTAAAGTTGTATACATAAATATGTTTTTTAATACCACAAGCAATTTATTTTTCATAACAGAACACTCCTTTTTGTTTCTTTTCATCTACATAATATCAATTTGATTTTCAAAATGTACTGAAATGTAATTTTTGGGCGTTTTTTTGTAATTTTTGGGAATTGTTATGACAGAGGAGGTTCTCTGTCTTGGTTTTAGTTGTAAGTCGGCACTGACCACTTATAGAATTATTTGGTCATATTAGGCGTTTTCGCTAAAATATATTGACACACCTAAAATATAATGGTAAAATGTAACAAATGTTGTATGCGTTTTATTATTGTATTTATAATGGAGGTTTTAGGGTGAAAGGTAAAAAGAAAAAAATTGTTAAAACATCTGAAACTAAAGGTGCTCGTATGAGTATCCAAACGAAACTTATGGGGGTAATTATTCCTGTAATCGTAATTGTAATTGTAAGTATTCTTGTAATTGTTCAAGTTACTACTAAGAACATATTACGTGAAAACAGTGAATTTTTACTTAAAACCAGTGCTGATAGTGCAGTAAACGATGTTTCTGCGTGGATGAATGAAATTCTCGGGAAACTCGATGCACAACGTGACGTGTTTGAATATATGGATATGACTCCACAAGAGCAACAGGCTTACGTAAACCATACTGTTGACCCTGATAGTAGTTGTTCGGGTGGTATCTACATAGCAACAGAAAATAAAGAAGTTTATGCAACGTGGGAAGTTCCAGAAGGCGATTATGACCCTACAACAAGGGGTTGGTATAAAGAAGGTCTCACACACGATGAATTTATGTTTGGTGATGCATATTTAGACCTTACCATAAATAAAATCGTAACTTCTGCTACTTGCGTTTTAAAGAATAAAGACGGAAGTGTCAGAGGTGTTGCCGCAGGTGATGTTCAGTTAGAAGAAATCTCAAAAATGATGGCTGAAGTTCAAATTGAAGAAACTGGCGGTGCTTTTATGACAGATGCTGGTGCTCGTATTGTTATAGGCGCACCAGATGAAGCTATGATGGCAAAATCTTTTGACGAACTTCAAGAAAATCCTATTTATGCAGCCGCAGTTGAGTGGATAGATACCAAAGATGAAGGTCTCCACCAAGCTGTAGTAAACGGCGAGAATATGTATTATTACCTTGAATGGGTGCCAGGTTGCAACTGGGCTTCAGTATTCTATGTACCAGAGTCTGAAATACTTGCTGCAGCAAATTCTCTTACAACTACACTTGTTATTATTGCAGTATGCTCTTGTGTAATTCTTGCATTACTTGTTTTTGCACTTGTAAACAAATTGGTTATTAAACCAGTTAAGAAACTTGATAAAGCGGCTCAAAGTATTGCAGATGGCGACCTTAATACAACGGTTGATTATCATTCAAACGACGAATTCGGTGCACTTTCTGATAATTTCGGAAGAACCACAAATCAACTTCACAATTATTCGGCATATATTGATGAAATTACAAACATACTTAATGAAATCGCAAATGGTAACCTTGTATTCGAACTCACACTCGATTATGTAGGTGAATTTAATAAGATTAAGTTAGCACTCGAAAATATTTCATCTTCACTTACCGATACTATCTGGCAGATGGATAATGCCGCACAACAAGTTTCAGCAGGTTCTAGTCATTTGTCTGATGGTGCACAGACTCTTAGTAGTGGTGCAACACAACAGGCGGCATCTGTAGAGCAACTTTCTGCTACAATCTCTGTTTTAGCAGAACAAGTTTATAAAAATACAGATACTGCAAGAAATGTAAGTCATAACGTTAATGAAACTGCAACAAGTGTTGCACAGAGTAACGAAAGAATGAGAGAACTTATTGATTCTATGACAGAAATCAATAACCGTTCTATTGAAATTGATAAGGTTATTAAAATTATTGATGATATTGCATTTCAGACTAATATTCTTGCATTAAATGCGGCAGTTGAAGCGGCACGTGCAGGTGAAGCTGGTAAAGGTTTCTCAGTTGTTGCAGACGAAGTCAGAAACCTTGCAATTAAATCACAAGAAGCAGCGGGTAATACTGCAAAACTTATAAGTGCATCTGTTAAGGCGACACATCAAGGTAGTGAAATAGCAGATGAAACTGCAAAGAGTCTTCTTGAAACGGTAGAAAATATTAAATCTATAACAAATGATATCAATGCTATGTCCATTGCTTACGAAGAACAATCAACAGCGATTGCTCAGGTTTCAGAAGGTATAAATCAGATTTCAGACGTTGTACAGAATAATAGCACTACCGCACAAGAAACTGCCGCTTCAAGTGAAGAACTTTCTGCTCAGGCACAACTTTTAAATCAGATGGTAGAAAAGTTTACTATTAAATAATTGAGTTTAAATAGAATTTTCTAATAAACTACTCTTTATTGCATTTGTTTTGCTATGAAGAGTAGTTTTTGTATTTAATAACTTACTGGTTTCTGAAACAATTGATAGAAGTTTTTGATTTTTTCACTCATTTTGTAGAAAAATGCAAATTATGTCGAAAAAATATAACCAAAAAATTTCGGCGAAATCGACATCACTCGTCAATAAAATCCAAGTTAAGACTTTCTTCATACACTATTAAAATCAACGTTTTGTCTATATTCACGATTGTTTTAAAAGTCTATTGCGCTAAGAATTTAATGGTGTTATAATTCACTCACTAACGGAGGTGCAGTAAATGAACAAACAACTGTCTGTGCTTTTAGCAGACGAAAAAAGCGAAGTGGCACTTACACTTGTGTCAGAGCTAAAAAAGAATATGATGGATGTAAAAGTGTGTGAAAAGAGTGGGGCAACATTACTTCAATTAATTGAAAACAAAACACCAGATGTAATTATTATGGATGCATTTTTAATGCACATAGACGCTTTAGGTGTATTACAAAGATTAAATAATTTGAATCTTATGAAACGACCATTGGTTATTGTTTTTTCGAGTATTGATAAAAGTCATTTTGAAGCAGAAATTTTAAAAGCAGGTGCAGATTATTATTTTTTAAAACCAATTGAACCATCGCTTTTAGCAGAACGAATTCCACAGCTTTACAGCTGGAAAGATATGGGTAACAGCAGAGCTGGTATTAAGAATAATTCAGAAACAAACATAGAGGTAACAATATCTGAAATAATGCATCAGATTGGTGTACCTGCACACATTAAGGGTTACCAATATTTGCGCGAAGCAATTAAGCGTTCGGTAAATGACCCAGAAATGCTTAATTCTGTAACCAAGATTTTATATCCTACAGTTGCTAAAAGCTTTTCAACAACACCATCACGTGTTGAAAGAGCTATACGCCACGCAATTGAAGTTGCCTGGGACAGGGGTGACGTAGATGTTTTATCTTCATATTTCGGTTACACAATCCAAAGTGAGCGTGGTAAACCAACAAACTCAGAGTTTATTGCAATGATTGCTGATAAATTAAGACTCAAAATGAAAATTTCATAAAATAAAACATTCACCTTTATTGACTTTATCTTTTTATATGATAAAATTAAAAGGTGAATATTTTTATTTTAGGATGTGTACTTATGGAAAAATATGCTCGATTTAAATATATGCCTTGTTTACCACTTGGTGAAGATGGCAGAAGAATTACAGCTTCAAAAAAACATACTGATTTATCACGCAAATCAGCAACAGAAGGTATGGTTCTTTTAAAGAATGATAATAAAATATTACCTTTATCAAAAGAAACAAAGGTTGCACTTTTTGGTAAAGCAACTATCGAATACATAAAAGGCGGTGGTGGTAGTGGTGACGTTTATGTGCCATATATCCGCAATGTTTTTGAGGGAATAGAAGAAAAAATTACTTCTAAGAATATTTATATGCCGCTTATTGATTTTTACAAGGATTATGTAAAAAGAGAAAGCGTCAATATTCCGTCACAAGAAGAAATCAATGCCACATGGGATATTGTTAATAATATGGATTTTTGCACAACACGTGACGATATGACTTATGACACATTTGCTTCAATGCACGTTAAAGAGCCAGCAATTGAAAGCGAAATGATTAAGTCTGCTTCAGAGTTTGCTTCTACTGCTATTGTAACTCTCAGCCGTTTCTCAGCAGAGGGTGTTGACAGACGTCCAATCCCTTCAGACTATTACCTTTCAGATATAGAAAAAAATCTTTTGAATGAAGTAACAAAGTGTTTTGAAAAGGTAATTGTTGTTATTAACTCAGGTGGTGTGCTCGACTGCGAGTTTTTGGCAGAGAATGTAGGAATTGGTGCAATTCTTATGAGTTGGCAAGGTGGTCTTGAAGGTGGTAGTGCAATAGCAGATATCCTCTTCGGTGACGTTAACCCATCTGGTAAATTAGTTGATACTATTGCAAAATCTTATGATGCTTACCCTGAAACAAAAGAATTTTGGGAAAGCTTTGATTATGTTTATTATAACGAAGATATTTATGTAGGCTACCGTTATTTTGAAACAATACCAGGTGCTAAAGAAAAGGTGCGTTATCCATTTGGTTTTGGTCTTTCTTACACAACCTTTAGCCATTCAGGTAAAGTGTGCTTAGAGAAAGATGGCAAAATCTTTGCTATTGTTGATGTGAAAAATACTGGTGATGTTGCTGGTAAAGATGTTTTACAGCTTTATTATAGTGCGCCACAGGGTAAGCTCGGTAAGCCGGCACGTGAATTAGGTGCGTTTAAGAAAACTAAGCTTTTAAATCCAGGTGAAAGCGAAACACTCGTTATGAGTTTTGACATTAACTTTATGGCAAGCTTTGACGATTTAGGCAAAATTCAAAAGAGTGCTTATGTTTTAGAAAAAGGCGATTATGAATTTTACCTCGGTACAGATGTAAGAACTGCTGAAAAATTAGATTTTACATATACAGTAGCAGAAGACAGGGTAGTAGAACAGCTTAAAAACTGGTGTAAGCCATTTAAGCTTGAAAAAAGAATGTTAGCTGATGGTAGCTATGAAAGCTTACCAATGGGTGAACCTGAGTATTATTATGGTAAAAATGAGCCAATAACAGCTAAAGCACCAGAAGAATTAAAAATGTTTGATTCAGTTGGTACTGAAATCACAATGGATGAGTTCATTGCACAAATGACTATTGACGAGCTTATGTATATTGTAGGTGGTCAGAAGCAGGTTGGTATGTGCAACACAGGTTCATTCGGTGGTGTTGAAAGACTCGGAATTCCTTATGTTCCAACTGCGGATGGTCCTGCTGGCCTTCGTCTTATGGAATCTATTGGTATTCCTGCAACTGCATGGCCTTGTGCTACACTTTTAGCTTGTTCCTGGGATTTAGACTTAATCTATGAAGTAGGTGCAGCAGGTGGTGCAGAAATAAGAGAGAATAACTTAGGTGTATGGCTCGCTCCGGCGCTTAATATACACCGTGACCCACTTTGTGGCAGAAACTTTGAATATTATTCAGAAGACCCACTTGTGTCTGGTAAATGTGGTGCTGCAGCAATCCGTGGTGTGCAGTCACAAAAAACAGCAGTTTCAATGAAGCACTTTGCTTGTAACAATAAAGAGGCAAATCGTTATCAGAATGACTCTCGTATTTCAGAAAGAGCGTTGAGAGAAATTTACTTAAAAGGCTTTGAAATTGCAGTTAAAGAGGGTAAACCATGGACTGTAATGTCATCATATAACCTCATAAATGGTCAGCATACTTCAGAAAGCTATGAGCTTTTAACTGGTATTTTAAGAGACGAATGGGGCTTCGATGGTATGGTCGTAACTGACTGGGGTGTTAAAAATGACCCTGTAAAAGAAGTTAAAGCAGGTAACGACCTCAAGATGCATTGTGGCTACCCAGAAGACCTTAAAAAAGCACTCGATAGTGGCGATTTGACACGTGCTGATTTAGAGGTTTGTACAAGAAGAATTCTTGAGATGTTTATGAAGTTAGCGTAACAAATAACGGTTTGTGTTAATTTGAATTAGGAACTAGGAATTAGGAACTAGGAATTAGGAACTAGGAATTAGGAACTAGGAATTAGGAA
>CALFTN010000077.1 GCA_937916395.1 uncultured Clostridia bacterium
GTTTTTACTAATTAAAAATAGTAAGAATAAATATTTAATTCGTAAATAAAAAATTCTATCATTTAAAGTTATCATAAACTAAAAATGATAGAATTTTGTTATTTTTATTCAAAATAATTATATTCAAACACCAGACCCAAAACTCAGCACTCAGCACTCAGCACTAAAATGGCTCAGCACTAAAAAGGTTCTGCATTCAAAGTATTAATTCGCTTTGCAAATTAATACTTTGTCCTTGTTCCAGCTTCATAAATCCAAGGCTCAAAGCCTGTGTCAAGTGCAGGGGAATCAAGCGAGAGTGTAAAATTACGGTTTTCAGCATCTTTAAAACCAGGGTCAGCAATTACAGCGTTGTTATAATAACCTCGTTTTTGCATTTTCTTAACTGAGACATTACTGTCAGAGAAAACCTTTTCTTTGTTTTCATAATCCCAGTAAAGATTGTTGTTATCTACAAACCAATTTTTATCGACTGCGTTATCATACATAGCCTCGTCTTCGCCGACTAAAATGTTGTTGTAAAGGAAAAGTGAGTTGTGTTCTTCTTGGCGTGTAATAAGCATCTGACCATCATCACTGAAAGCGAAAATGTTATTTTTTATTAAGTTATCTTTACCATAGTGCTGATGAAGTGAGTTAGAAGAACAATCGTAAACAAGATTCTTTTCAACGGTTATATAGCTTGAGCCTTCGTCGAGGTAAATACCCCAGCCACCATAGCCTGTGCTACCTTCATAGCAACCAACATTATGAATTATATTGCCACTGATAACAGTGTCAGGTTGAATACCTAAGGTGTAAATGCCACCCATATCAGAAAGCCAGCCGTTACCGATGTTATAAATAAGATTGTTTTTAATCTGAATATTATTAGTTGGGTTATCTGTATATCCCCAGTTCCAACCAACAGAAACAGCTGTGTACCAACCATCGTGAATTTCGTTATATGTAATATCACAATCAGTAGCGTGTGTAATGAGCACACCAATTGAGTTGTTATAAATTCTGCCGTAATATCTTATATGGCAGTCAGTAACGTCAATATTACTTGTTCTTGCTGGTATTTCATAAGGACCATCAATGAAAATGGCATTACCACCAATATGGTCAAATAAACAGCTTTTTACAACAGAATTCTTTGAGTCTAAATCATATTTAATTGCTGTGTTAGATATATTTTGGAATTTACAGTTAATAAAGTTAATATCTGAAGAGTTTGTTATATAAATTGCAGCAGGTGTTTCAAAAGCTGCTTGTGGATGAGTTGGTTTGTATTTGATGTTCAAGTAAAGAGGGTGTTCCTCATTGAGATTAGGGTGCCACTGTGTACCTGAAATAAAATCCCAGTCAGTATTTTTAAAATCAATACCGCTGAAGGTGATATCAGAAGCACCGTTAATATTGAAGAAATTTTCTGTTACAGGCGCAGAAAGTGTAAGATTTTCTGCTGATTCACCCTTTTGGGGAATGTAATAAAGCTTTTTCTCTACTCTGTCAAGATACCATTCACCAGGTTCAGTTAACGCTTCTTTTACATTTTCATAAACAAAGTTGTCGCCTTTTTCAATAGTCATAGCAGCAGGCTTCTGAAGCTCAATTCTGCCAGTAGATGTGTCTACTGAATGAAGTGGAAGAATATCGTCACACCATTTGTGCATAATTCTTACATTTACATCGCTGAGATTTTCAAAGTTCCTTACTTTGTTTGCATAAAATGCAGCGTGTAAAGCAAAAAATCCGCTAACATTATCTGGGTCAAAAGCATCTTCTTCCTTAGAATCAGTTACTGTAAAAGAGCCATTCTTTGGCCACTTGCTTATAGCAAGTCTTTCTTCACCATTAAAAAGTGAACGGAAATACAAGCTATCTGTATCAACATCAGTAACAAAAGCCTTTGTTGCATTGATGAGTGTAGGAGTCCATTCTGTAAAATCTATACTGCCTGAAAAAACAACATCCTCATTCGGATAAGAACGGTATGTAACATTACTGTAGTCTGAAGAATCAAAAGTTATTTCCTCAGAGAATAAATATGTACCACTTCTGAACCATACAGTGATTTCATCATCAGTAGTGCCCTTTAAGACTTTTAATTTTTCTTTTGCACCCTTGAGAGTTTTCAATGGGCTTTCAAGAGTACCTTTATTTGAGTCATCACCCTCAGGAGAAACGATTAAATCATATTTACCCATTTTGAATTCACCTTCATAAAATTTAACCTGTTCGATTGTGGTGTTTTCAAAATATCCGTTGTTACCATCATCACCGCCACCAGTGCTTGGGGGCACGGTTGTTGAGCCTATAAGTAGCAGAAGAGATGAAATGAGTGTAATAATATTTTTTACGATAATAGCAATATCCATAAAAAAATCCCCTTATAAATTGATATAATAATCTTAATACAAAACAAACTAAAAATCAATTGTTAACAAAAAATTCTCTTTACTTTACAAAAATATATGGTAAAATATGTATAATATTATTTATGAGAATATAGGAGTGTTAATTATGAGCGAAATCAAATTAGGTGTTCAACTCTTTACTTTACGTGATAAATGTCAGACTGCAGAGGATTTTGAAGAAACATTAAAATTTTTACAGAGCATTGGCTGTAATGTGATTCAGATTTCTGCAATTGGTCCTATAGACCCTGTAAAGGTAGGAGAGCTCGTAAAAAAATATAACATGGAGGTTTGTGTTACCCACAAGCCTTATGACAGAATGAAGAATGATTTGGATGCTTTAATTAAAGAGCATGATTTAATTAATTGTAAAAATATTGGTATCGGTGCTATGCCGTTTAATCTTCACGACAGTTTTGAGGGTGTGTGGGGATTTATCAATAAGTGTAATGAAATCGACGAAAAAATGCAGAAACAAGGTAAAAAGCTTTGCTACCATAACCACGCTTTTGAGTTTGAGGTTTATGATGGTAAAAGAACCTTTGAAAGACTTATTGAAGAAACTACAATGGATTTCATTCCAGATACATATTGGATGCAGGTCGGCGGTGTAAACCCTGCAGAATATATTAAAAAGTTAAAGGGCAGGGCAGAAGTCTGCCACTTTAAAGATATGCGAATTGTAAATAATGAGCAACGCTTTGCTGAATGTGGCACAGGTAATATTGACCTTGGTGCGTGTTATAGAGCTTGTAAAGAAATTGGCATAAAATATATTGTAATTGAGCAGGATTTATGCTATGATATGGATGTATTTGAGTCAGTTAAAATCGGCTTTGAAGGCTTAAAACGAATAGCAAAGGAGAATGAGTAATGTCAATAGGTAAAATCATTTTAATAGTTCTTGGTTTTGTTGCTTTAACATTAGGTTTGCCGTTAGTTTTATTGTTAGCATTAGTTGATGCAAATAATATCAGTGTTTATATTGTTGTTTTTGGTGCAATCTTCTTTGGTTCAATCGGCTTCTTGATTGCAATGCTTCTTAAAACAAAAGCAGATATTACTGAGCAGATTGAAGAAATTAAAGTTCAGAATGCAGCTATTGCTTATAAATTAACAGAAATGAAAAAACATGGTGGTCTTAATCAACCATCTGTAGAACCAAAACCAATGGCAACGACTGAGGTTAAAGAGAAGTTTGATGACTTTAATTAAGAAGTGCTGAGTGCAAAGTGCTGAGTTTAGGAAGTCCTACGGACTTGATTATAATTATTATTGAATAAAAATAACAAAATTCTATCATTTTTAGTTTACGATAAACTTTAAATGATAGAATTTTTATATTTCGTATTTAATTCTTGCTAATTGAAATTACTACAAAT
>CALFTN010000078.1 GCA_937916395.1 uncultured Clostridia bacterium
GAGATGATTTTATCTGAATTATTTTTTTGTTGCACTTAACTTGACAATCTAGCATTCCGAATTAATTATTCCCACTTGTAATTATGAAGCTCGCCTTTATTACTAAGCTCAGGGTAGCCTAACTGTCTTAATGCTTCATAAACGCCAATAGCAACTGAATTTGAAAGATTAAGACTTCTTGCATCATCAATCATCGGAATTCTTACACATTCATTTGGGTGCTCTAATAAAAGCTCTTCAGGTAAACCTTTTGTTTCTTTGCCAAAAAATAAAAAAGATTTATCTGTATATGTAACATCAGAGTGTGTTTGTCTCGCTTTTGTTGTAAAAAAGAAGAAATTCCCATCTTTGTTTTTAGAGAAAAAGTCATCTAAATTATCATAATAAGTAATATCGAGTAAATACCAGTAATCAAGACCGGCTCTTTTTAATTTTTTGTCGTCAATAGTAAAACCCATTGGTCTTATTATGTGAAGTCTTGCACCAGTTGCAGCACAGGTTCTTGCAATGTTACCAGTGTTTTGTGGTATTTCTGGCTCAACCAGAACTATATTTAATTCGCTCATATCTTTTTTAATTCCTTTAATAAAAATGGTATTCCACGTTCAAAATCAACACCATAGTGAGTGTCAGGGGAACTCAATTTTGTTCTTTTTATGCAGTCGCAAGTGAATCTTACTGCTATGCACATAGATTCATAAAGCGAAAATTCATTGAGAAGCCCACCACAAAAAGCACTTGCAAAAACGTCGCCTGTGCCGTGGTAATTCTCAGGGATTTTTTCGTTGAAATAATATTGTGCTTTTCGGTCTTCGCCCATACACGCAGCCCCAATTTGGTTTTCTTCGAAAGAAACGCCGGTTAAAACAACGTTTTTAACACCTAAATCCATAAGAGCGTTAAGAAGCTTTTCAATATATTCTTCAGTCTGAATACCGTCAATATACTCAGTGTCAGTCATAAAACACGCTTCAGTAATATTTGGCAAAATAATATCTGCCATTGAGCAGAGTGAAGTCATTTTTTTGGCAAAATCTTTATTGAAAAGCACATACATTTTGCCAAGGTCTGCCATACAAGGGTCTGCTATTAAAATGTTGTTATCGGTTTTGAATTTTTTTATAAAATCTTTAACTATGTCAATTTGTTCTATTGAGCCTAAAAAACCACTGTAAATTGCGTCAAATTTCAAGTCAATACTTTTCCAGTGCTCTGTAATAAGTGGCATATCACTTGTTAAATCTCTGTAAGTGTAGCCAGTAAATCCACCTGTATGAGTTGAGAGAACTGCTGTGGGCATACAAACACACTCTATTCCACTTGCAGAAATAATAGGTGAAGCAACAGTTAAAGAGCATCTGCCAAAACCTGAAACGTCATTTATAGCAACAAGCCTTTTTTGTCTTTCCATAAAATCATTCCTAAAATTTTAATAAAAAGTAAGAATTTTACTGATTATGTATTATATCACTTCCCATTATTTAATGCAATGATAATAGATTATTTTTGTGTTTAAAGGCAAAAATATTTTTGAAGGAGAGTGAAAAGAATGAACAAAAAGAATATGGATATGCTTAAAATTGGTGGCGCAATGATGGCAGTTGGTACTGCAGCAGCAATGGCAACCGGAATGACAAAAATGAAAAGCAATCCTAAAAAAACTGTAAAAAAGCTTGCAAAAAAATCTGCAAAAACAGTTGACAGCATAATGAATAATATGCAATATATGTTTAAGTAAGAAAATTCAGGCTATTAAATTTAAAATTTAATAGCCTGAGTTTAGTTGAAAGGAAATAGTATGAAGAGATTTTTGTGTTTAATTTTGATTGGTGTTGTATTATTTTCTGCTTGTGGAAATAAAACACCAGAAATAGAGGGCAACATAACTGAAGAATACAGCTCTACAACAAATGAATTAACAGAAACAACTACAATAAGTGAAACCACAGAGCCAACAGAAGCGCCTTTTCCTGAGGGTATGAGTAGTGGTATAAAAGAGAATACAAAATCAATTTATGGTAAAAATACAGGAACAAAAGAAACTTATACAGGGCTTAGTGCATTGCCTGAGATTACTTTGCCTGTAGTAGACAAGGATAATTTAAAGGGCTTGAGTGAAAAGGGTGTTGGTCATTCTTATGGCGTTTCGAAAAACGGAGTGCCTCACGAAATTTCGGTGAATAATCAGAAAATATATGAGAAATATAATGGCATTTGCCTTGATACAAGTGGTAAAAAGGTGATTTACCTTACTTTTGATTGTGGCTACGAAAACGGTTGCACTGAAAAGATTTTAGATGTTTTAAAAGAAAAAAAGGTTCCTGCAGCATTCTTTGTTACATTACCTTATTTAAAGTCAGCCCCAGAAGTAGCAACACGAATGATTTTAGAGGGTCATGTTGTAGGTAACCATTCAGATACTCACCCAAATTTTTCTACTATAAACAGAACTCAGATGGCAAAGGAAATAGAGAATGTAGATAATTATTTGAGAACTCACTTTGGTTATTCGAGCTCTTATTTTCGTTTTCCACAAGGTGCATATTCTGAAAGTGCTCTTGATTTAGTAAACAATTTGGGTTACACCTCTGTTTTCTGGTCAAGTGCCTACGCCGATTGGGATGTCAATAACCCTAAAGGCAAGCAGTACGCTTTTGACACGGTAACCAGTCGTCTACACCCAGGCTGTGTGCTTTTGTTACACGCAGTTTCACAGGATAATGCCGACGCATTAGGCGATATAATTGACTATGCAAGAGCAGAAGGTTATGAATTCAGACAGCTGCCGTAAAATCACAAACTGATTTTAGGTGGTTAATTTTAAAGGGATGTAAAAACTATTTGTTTTTTACATCCCTTTTATAATTATTTATTAAATTTCATAATAGCTTTACCTTGCTCTAAATAAATCTCTTGTTGAAGTGGTGTTAATGAACGATAAACCCTTAATAAATCATCTTCATTAAAAGTTTTTTCGTGATTAAGTGTGTGATTGAGCAAAAAATCAGTAGTTACATTAAAGAAATCTGCAAACAAAATGAGAGTTTGAAAATCAGGTTCACTGGTACCTTGAACATATCCACCTAAAGTTGAAACAGGGATTTTTAATTGTATTGCCACTTCTTTTTGTGTTAACTCTTTTTCTTCGATTAACATTCTTAACTTATCATTAAATTTCATTTTATCAACTCCATCTCTATTTTATATAAGATAAACATTAAAACTTGCAAAATACGAGATAATCGTTGACAAAACGAGAAATAAATTGTATAATTTTTTAAAAAAATAAGGATGAAGGACTATGGAAGAAAAAAACAAGAAAAATGATAAAAAATCTTTGAAACGATTTATAATTGATAAAGTAATTACAGCTATTTTAGTGGTTGTAATTATGCTTTGTATGTCTTTAGGTAATATTGGTGATATAATACCAACTTCTACTAATGTAAAAAATGGTCTTTCTGCTTATGAAATAGCCGTAGAATATGGTTTTGATGGAACTATTGAAGATTGGCTTAAATCTTTAAATGGTAAATCTGCTTATGAAATAGCAGTTGAAAACGGTTATTCTGGTAGTGAAAGCGATTGGGTAGATTTAATAGAAAATAACAATAACTACGCAACAATAAAATCAGCAAGTTTTTCTTCAAGTGGCGATTTAATTATAAATTTATCAGACGGTACAGCAATAAATGTTGGTAGTGTCGCTGGTAGTGATGGTAAAGATGGCGTAAATGGTAAAGATGGCGCAAATGGTAAAGATGGCGTAAATGGTAAAGATGGTGTAGATGGCAAAGACGGAATAGATGGCAAAGATGGTATGGATGGAACAGACGGAAAAGATGGCATTGGAATTACTTCTGCAAAAATTAATGCTAATGGGCAATTGATTTTAACTTTTTCTGATGGTTCGAGTGCTAATCTTGATAGGGTTGTAGGTGTAAATGGTCAGGATGGCAAAGATGGTAAAGACGGTGTAGATGGTAAAGATGGAATAGATGGTAAAGATGGCGTAAATGGTAAAGATGGTGTAAATGGTAAAGATGGCGTAAATGGTAAAGATGGTGTAAATGGTAAAGATGGTAAAGACGGTTTAGATGGTATTGGAATTCAAGACATCGAAATCGTTTCAGGAACTTTAAATATAAAACTTACGAATGGCACTCACTTAAATCTTGGTAATATTAAAGGTGCCGATGGAGTTAATGGCAAAGATGGCATAAATGGTGTTGACGGTATAGGTATTGCTGATACTACAATAAATGAAAATGGTGAATTAATAATAAATTATTCTGATAACACTATCAAGAATCTTGGTGTTGTAGTTGGTAAAGATGGTGTAAATGGAACAGACGGAAAAGATGGTATTAATGGTCAGAATGGTGTAGATGGTAAAGATGGAATCGGAATTTCGAATGTAGAAATAAACAATTTGGGTGAATTAGTTCTCTTATTTTCTGATTCTTCGACCGTGAATCTTGGCTCAATTATGGGTAAAGACGGAAAAGACGGCAGTGATGGTAAAGATGGTGTAGGAATCGCAAATGTAGTGATTACACAAGCTGGTGCTTTAAATGTTGAGCTCACAAGTGGCACTGTTTTAAATCTTGGCAATATTAAAGGTGACGATGGTATTGGTATTAGTAAATCAGAAATAGATTCAGATGGCAATTTGGTTTTAACTTACACAAATGGCGAAACCGAAAATCTTGGTAAAGTTGTCGGCTCTGATGGTTTAAAAGGTCAGGATGGTGTAGGTATTAAAACAGTAACATTATCTGCTGATGGCAATTTAAGTATTCTTATGACAGATAACACTCTTAACGAACTCGGTAATATCAAGGGCGAAAAAGGTGATAAAGGCGATAAGGGTGAAAAAGGAGATAAGGGTGACACAGGTCGTGGAATAGCTAAAATGGAACTTGTCAGCGGTGAACTTGTTGTTACTTATACAGATGGTACTATTGATAATTTAGGGAATATAACATCAAATGTAATTGATACATCAATTTTTATTTTTTCTGAATTAGATGATGGAACATATTCTGTAAAACTTAAAGAAGATTATAAAGAGATAGTTGAAACTGTAAATATACCAGAGTTCTATAATGGAAAGTCGGTTACACAAATTATGGATAAGGGTTTCATGGAGTGTAGTAAATTGGAGACGGTTATAATGCCTGATTCAATCACTAAAATAGGATATGATGCATTTTATCATTGTACGTCGTTAGAAAATATAACTTTTTCTAAAGGTTTAATTTTTATGTCATCTGGTGTATTTGAAAATTGTTATTGTTTAAAAGAGATTGAATTACCAGAAAGTTTAAAAACAATTGGTAATGCGGCATTTAAATCGTGCTACGGAATCGAATCAATAAATATTCCAAATTCTCTTGAGAAAATAGGACATATGGTATTTGCACAGTGTCCAAGATTAGAAGAAATTTATATACCTTCAAATGTGAAAAGTATTGCAACAACGGCTTTTCTTTGCACAGCTCAAACTACTAGTGATGGTACTAGACCAAATTATACAGGGCTACAAGAAGCTCATTTTGAAACAACTACAGGATGGATAATATCAAAGGATAGTTCGGGTAATGAGTTGTATTCATCTTTGTCAAGTTATAATATGAGCACTCCTAGTTATGCAGCAGAAAAAATAAGTTCACATTATGGTGAAGTAGAAGTGAATGGGGTTATTGCATACACTACTTATTATTTAATAAGAACACAATAAAAAGATAATGTGTTGATACTTGAAATAGTATACGGATAAAAAAAGATTCATATTACTTAAAATTGAATATAATAAAAAAACACCGTAAATTGAATTATTGTCAATTTACGGTGTTTTTTAATATATTAAAAGCCAAGCTTTCCAAAATTCTGAATTCTGCATTATTTTATAAATCTCTCCATCGCACCAATAAACACATCATTTCTTGTAGTCGAGATATTAGAAATGAAAATAATATCATCAAGCTTTTTATTTTCAGAGAATTCACTTAAAGTGCTTTCATAATATCTTGGGTCAATAATATGAATTGTTTTGTAGTGGGGTATAAGGAAAGGTATAAAAGCGTTACCAAATGAATCCTTGATAACAAGGCAGGTTTCACCATCAGCATTATCGAGATTTTCAATTACAGAATAAGGTTGGTCAGCACCTATAAAAGCAGCGTATTTCATACTCGGTGCATAATTGTTAGCATCAGCAATGACCTTCCAGTTAAATGTTGTACCATCTTTTTGTGTTACAGTAAACTGAACTTTATTAAATGGTTCATAAGCAATAACGGTATCAGGATTCTTTGAAAGCTCATGTGCTTGTTCTGTGCTGGCGTAAAAGCTACCGAGAAAACCATCAAAAGAAAGCACCTTGTATTTTTTTATTGGAACAGGGTCTACACCTTTTGTGTAAATGAATTGTTCATAGGCGTAATAAGCGCCAAGTGCAGTCCAGTGGTGGTCAGTTCTGAAATAAAGATATTCAGCTCTGTGGTTCCTTAAATTTTCATAAATACCAGTAACAGCGGTTGTGTTTTTGAAAGATGAATTGAAAAATTCAAGAGCCTTTTTCTGGTCAGAAGAATTAACATCTTTTCTTACTGCATCGTTGAGCTCAATATCAATACTTGTGGGAACAACAAGTGTATAAACATTAGACTTGTTGTAGGAAACATCTTTTATATTGTTTACAGCGTTTATATATCTTGGTGCAAGTGAGCTTGAAAAACTGTAATATTCATAAGCAGAGTTACCCGCAAGTAAAACAGCACCGAGTGACTGAATATTCATATCTGTTGGTATTGCCTGTTGAAAATTATCGCCAGTTGTTTCCTCAACATTGGGTGAGGTAACAGCAGGTTTTTCAGTTGTATCAGGTGCAGTGGTTGTAACAGTTGTGCTTTCTTCTGGAATAGTAACAATAACATCGAGTGGCACATCCGGAATATCGTCGCCACCTTCAACATCACCGTGAATTTTAATAGAAGAAAATCCAGAAAGTGATTTTAAAGCTGTGTTTAATCTGGTCATACCTTCTCTTAATGGGAAGGTGTCAGAAAACCAGAGTGTTATATTGTCAAAAAAATCACCTGTGTAAAGTGCCTCTAAAGTAAATGCAGGAAATTCCTGCAGTGAGCGTTTTTCGGTTTCGGAATATGTAGGTCTTAACGGAATTATAAATGCTAAAATTGTTCCTAAATAAAGTGTTATAAAAAATGAAGCAATTTTTATAACTTCCTGTTTTTTAGGCTTTTGTTTTATAACAATAATTTCTGTTATTGAACTATCTTTTTTTATTTTTTGCTTCTTTTGTTTTTTCTCCTTTTCAGGAGCAGGTGCTTTAAAAATAAAGTCCCGTGGTTTGTTATATATCATTTTAAAATACACTCACTCTTAATTAAAATTGAAAATAAAGGAATGGATTGTAGCTGTCACCAACAAGTGAAAGGGTCGAGAGAATTAAAATAATTACTGGTAACGCTATTGAAATTATTTCATAAGCTTTTTTCTTTTTTTCTGTGTCACATTTCGAAATGAAAAATTCTTTTGCTTTTTTAGTTATTGGAGTAACTGCAGCTATTGCAACTACAATAAAAAACAAATTAGAGGTTAAAAGAGCCTTTGTTTCAAAATCTATAAATCCGTTGCCGTTTAAACCAACAAGCCCTTTTAAAACAATCGGTATGAATTTAAAATCTGAAAATCTGAATAAAATCCAACCGAAATAAACTACAATTAAGGTGTAAGCTCTTCTTAAAAATGTCGGAGCGGTTTTAAGAATTTTTGAAAATCCTGCTTTTTCTATTGCAAGAAAAACGAAAAAGAAAAGTCCCCATAAAACAAAGTTCCACGAAGCACCGTGCCAAAGGCCTGTCAAAAACCAGACAATTACAAGGTTTCGGTAAGTTTTGAGTTTTCCTTTTCTGTTGCCACCAAGCGGAATGTAAACGTAATCTCTGAAAAATGTACTTAAAGAAATGTGCCATCTTCTCCAGAAATCTGTAATAGATTTTGCTGTATAAGGGTAGTTGAAGTTTTCTTTAAAATGAAAACCAACCATAAGTCCCATACCAATTGCCATATCAGAATATGCAGAAAAATCCAAATAGATTTGAAGCATATAGAAAAATACACCAAAAAGAATGCCGACAGCAGAACGTGATGAAAGCTCTGAAAGAGCGGCAGCAGCTGTTTCAGGCGAAGACATAAATGCAGTTGAAACTAAAAGCTGGTCTGAAAGTGAGCCACAAACATTTGCAATTAACGCTTTTTTACCAAGACCAATAGAAAATCTTGTAATGCCTTCGCAAACTTCTGTAAAATCAATTCTTCTGTTTTCAATTTCTTTCTGCACATCGCTGTATCGCACAATAGGACCAGCTATACATTGGTAAAAAAGACTTGAGTAAAGAAGTAAATATGTAAATTTCTTTTGCGCCGGTAATTCACCTTTATAAACATCAACAACATAAGAAATGAGTTGGAATGTATAAAAAGAAATACCTATAGGAAGTAATATTTCTGGTATTACATCAGGAACGCCTAAAACAGCGTGTATGTTTGAAAGTAAAAAGCCTGTGTATTTGAAAAAACCAATAATTAAGAGGTTTAATGTAACAGAAATTACCAAGACCAGTTTTTTAGAACGCTCTTTTTCACAAGCGTTTTGTATGATGAGGGCAGAAACCCAGTCTAAAAATGTCATTCCTATTAAAATTAAGACATAGACAGGCTCGCCCCATGTGTAAAAAACAATGGAAGCCGCTAAAAGTATGTAATTTCTTGTTTGATTCTTTTTACAAAACGCATAAACCAGAAGCGTTAAAGGTAAAAAAGCATAAATAAAAATTAAACTTGAAAATACCATTAATACATTCGTCCTAAAATAGAAATTTTACCAATATAGTATTATATAGAAATTCGACAAGAAAAACAAGTCTTTATTCACTTTTAATAAAATTTACCATAAAGTACTGTATAAATTGTTCTTTAAAGGTGCATTTTTCTCTTGACTTAAAGCCTTTAATGTACTAAAATGTTATAGTAAAAAATAAACATCCGAAAGGAGTCAATGATTTATGAACTATTCACACGAAGTAGAAAACATGTGCATAGTAGCAAAAGGTCCACAGCACGGTCCTGCACCTATTCCAGAAGAAGCAAAATGGGTGAAGGCATACGAAATTAAAGACATTTCAGGTTTCACACACGGTGTGGGTTGGTGTGCACCACAACAGGGTACATGTAAACTCACTCTCAACGTTAAAAACGGTATCGTTGAAGAAGCTCTTGTTGAAACACTCGGTTGCTCAGGTATGACACACTCTGCAGCTATGGCAGCAGAAATTCTTCCTGGCAAAACTCTTTTAGAGTGCCTTAACACAGACTTGGTTTGTGACGCTATTAACGTTGCTATGCGTGAACTTTTCCTTCAGATAGTTTACGGCCGTAGCCAATCAGCATTCTCAGAAGATGGTCTTGTTGTTGGTGCAGGTCTTGAAGACTTAGGTAAAGGTCTTCGTTCACAGGTTGGTACAATGTTCAGCACAAAAGCAAAAGGCGTACGTTATATGGAAATGGCAGAAGGCTATATCACTCGTATGGCTCTTGACGCTGACAATCAGGTTATCGGTTACGAATTCGTAAAACTTGGTAAAATGATGGAAGATATCCGTCATGGTATGTCTGCTGACGAAGCACTTAAAAACAACACAGGTAACTATGGTCGTTTTGCTGACGCTGTTAAGTATATCGACCCTAGAGAAGAATAAGATAAGGGAGGACACTGAAAATGGCTAATGATATGAGATTCGAAGGTAAAGAAAGAAGAATGGCCGGTATTGAAAAGTGCCTTGCCGAATATGGTATTGAAAGCCTTGAGGCTGCAAGAGAACTTTGCCTTTCAAAAGGTATTGACGTAGAAAAAGAAGTTAAGAGTGTTCAACCTATTGCATTTGAAAATGCTGTTTGGGCTTATACACTCGGTGTTGCAGTTGCTCTCAAGAGTGGTGCAACAAAAGCTGCTGATGCTGCTGCTAAAATTGGTATTGGTCTTCAGGCATTCTGTATCCCTGGTTCTGTTGCTGACCAGAGAAAAGTTGGTCTTGGTCATGGTAACCTTGGTGCAATGCTTCTTGATGATAATACAAAGTGCTTTGCATTCCTTGCAGGTCACGAAAGCTTTGCTGCTGCTGAAGGTGCTATCGGTATTGCACGTTCTGCAAACAAAGTTAGAAAAGAACCATTAAGAGTTATTCTTAACGGTCTTGGTAAAGACGCTGCTATGATTATTTCAAGAATCAATGGTTTCACTTATGTTGAAACAGATTATGATTATTACACAGATGAACTTAAAATTGTTAACGAAACAGCTTATTCAAACGGTGAAAGAGCAAAGGTTCGTTGCTATGGTTCAAATGATGTAAACGAAGGCGTAGCAATTATGCGTAAAGAACAAGTTGATGTATCTATCACAGGTAACTCAACTAACCCAACTCGTTTCCAACACCCAGTTGCTGGTACCTATAAGAAATGGGCTATGGAAAACAATGTTAAATACTTCTCAGTTGCTTCTGGTGGCGGTACAGGCCGTACACTTCACCCAGACAACGTTGCTGCTGGTCCTGCTTCTTATGGTCTTACAGACACAATGGGCAGAATGCACGGTGATGCTCAGTTTGCTGGTTCTTCATCAGTTCCAGCTCACGTTGAAATGATGGGTCTTCTCGGTGCAGGTAACAACCCAATGGTTGGTATGACAGTTGCTTGTGCTGTTGCAGTTGAAGAAAGTGCAAAATAATTAATTATAATTACTAAAAGCACCTTTATATGAAAATTATAAAGGTGCTTTATTCACGATATTGAAAGAAGGATTTTATAATGGCAAAAGTTCTTGTTGAAACATCTGCTCGTCACGTTCACGTTTCTAAAGAAGATTTAGAAACACTTTTCGGTGCAGGTTATGAACTCACAAAGAAAAAAGATTTATCACAGCCTGGTCAATATGCTTGTGAAGAAAGAGTTGCAGTTATTGGTGCAAAAGGTCAATTCCCAGCTGTTTCAATTCTTGGTCCTACAAGACCATCATCACAAGTAGAGCTTTCAGCTTCTGACGCTCGCTCAATCGGTGTAGTAGCACCTATAAGAGAAAGCGGCGATACTAAAGGTAGCGGTGCTTGCAAGCTTGTTGGTCCTAAAGGTGAAGTTGAACTTTCAGAGGGCGTTATCGTAGCAAAAAGACATATTCACTTAACACCAGCTGATGCTGAAGAATTCGGCGTTGCTGATAAAGAGATTGTTAATGTTAAGGTTGAAACAGAAGGCAGAAACCTTATTTTTGGTGATGTTGTTGTTCGTGTTAACCCTAACTTTGCAGCTGCAATGCACATTGATACAGACGAAAGTAATGCTGCTTTTGCAACACCAGGTCTTATGGGCGAAATTATTAAATAATTTTAATAAAATAAATAGCGATTGAGTTCCTTTGAATTTTAAGGAGTTCAATCGCTTTTTTTGTTTTCTTTTTTTTCTAATAGTTGTAAAAATTTCTCTTTGTTCTGTGAGGTTCTATATGCTAATATAAGTTCTTTTTCATCAATTGATAGCTCAGCAAATTTTAACGCTTCATATTCATCCTTAGTTTTTAATATATGAGGGTTTTGGTTGCTATGAAGTGTGGTCAATCTAGGCTCGTTACCATAGAATTCATTTATAGTTACTTTATATATTCTTGCCAGAGTGGTAATAATATCAATATTAGGTACAGCTTCGCCAGATTCAATTTTTAAATATTCGCTATGTTTGATGTTAAGAGCTTTAGCTAAACTTTCAGTTTCAAGCTTATTATAAGTTCTGAATTGTTTGATTCTGTTGCAAAGCATTTTTTCACCACCAAGCAATAAAAATTACATCAATAGTTTATCACTATTTTCGACAAATTTCAACCAATTTCGACAAAGTAATAAAAAATAATATTCGTGACTTTAAATATAATATGTATTTATGATGTAAATATAAAAAGGGAAGATGTTTTTTTAGAAATTTTAAAGCAAATATTAAAATTAATATAAATTTAAAATATCCACGACAATTAACATGCCGTGGATATTTTTGTTTAATATTGAGTTAAAGTGATATTGTAATATTTTCTTTTATTTTCATCAATTAAATTTAAATATTCATCTTCTGTGTAATGAACATCCCAGAATAATCTATGATATCTTAAAAGGTCGATTTCTTTGGCTTCGTAAAGCTTAATATAATCTTCTAAGGTGTAACCATTAATATATATTTTATTAATTTTAAACTGATTATTGTAAATTCCAATAATAGCATAAGCTTCTGTTAAAGGTCCATCAGAATATCCATTTATAACATTATTTAATTCGTTGTATTTATTATATATATTTAGCGAACCATATTTTTCATAAATTCCATAAGGGTCTTCAATTTCATAATAAATTAATTCATCTAAATTATCATAAGTCAAATAATGATTTGTTTTTGTAGGATTTTCTGTTGAATATATATTTGAATATTCGTTATTAATTGATGGTTCAAAAACAATATATTTATTATAATTATAATCATAAATATAAGAATCACAAAATTTAATATACAACCTATTTTCAAAAGAAAATGTAATTTCATCTATATTTAATTTTATGTATTCTGTGTTGCTTTCGAGGTGTTTATTTACACTGCTTTGATAAATTAAAAACGTAAAAGGTGAAATTATTTGAATAATTAAAACAATCATCAAAATTATTTTTGTTTTTTCTTTAATCATTACTAGCACCTCCATCTGTAATTTCAGCGGACTGAGAATTAACTGATGGTAATTCTTTTTCCTTTTTTGATTTTCTTAATAATAAGAAATTTACTATAAAAAGAACTGCACCTGAGAGTAAGAAGGTGAAACCAAGTAAGAGGTAATCTGAGCCAATATCTGTTATGATTCTGAACATTAAAATAATTATAGCAAGAAGACCTAAATTAACTTCGTAAAGCTTATTGGATTTTGAACCCAAGATAATGTAGCAAATAGCAAGTGTAATTGTAAGTATAATTGCAAATGGAACGAAGACGTCACCACAGAATACTGCAAAAATAGCTGAAACAACACCTAAAAGTAAAATTGCTATTTTTAACGGATTTTTAACAAGTGTGATTCTTGCTGAATATGCTCCGATGCCCATAATAGTAGGGATTGTTATTAAGTGTATTATTAAATGTGGCACTACGTTTAAGTCTTGATAACGATAATGTTCAAAAATTGAACCAACTGAATCGATACTCGAAATCATTGTGAGGAAAATCAAAGTTCCCATTAATCCAAGCGTACCAAAAAGGTAAAATGGCTTTTGAAAATTACGCTCTTTACAGCTTATTAAAAATACTGTGAATATTGCAATATAAACTGAACTAATACTTAATATTTCAATTGTAGATTGTATAGCAATAAGAAGCTCAAAAACAGCAATTAACACTGAAATGGTTGAAATCCATACGCTGAAATTGTGTCGAAATTCATCGACTTTGCCTTTGTTGTATCTTGTGAAAAACACACCTAAAAACATACTTGCAACCAAAAAGACAATAGTCAATAAATCGTTGATGCTATTAGGGGTAGCAGTAAGAACTAGTCCGAAAAATCCGACCAGTGTAGAAACTGAGTTGAAGATATATACGCCGGGGAGAATTAAGATTGCACTTATTGCTAAAAGTACAAAAAGTTCAACATCAATTCCGAGAATGCCATTAATTAAAAATATGGTAGAAACTACGCCAACCGACCATACTAAAGCACCACTCTCAGAAAAGGCTACAGAGTGCCTTTTTTTAAGAAAAGTGAAAACTGCAACTGCCTGACCTGCGAGCATTGGTAAAAGACCTAAAAAGGCTTTTACGCCAACACCAAAATGCTCCCAACCAAAGAAAATGAAAAATATAATACCAATCGCAACAAACAGAGAACCTAAAACCGAGAATATTATTATAAGTAATTTGTTGTTTTGTTTCGGTTCTTCATTTTCAAGCTCAAGCTTTCTTTTTTCGCCATAAATTAGTTCTTCTATAGAAACATTGAATACATCGGCAAGTTTTCCTATCATTTCAATATCAGGCTGAGTTCTGTCGTTCTCCCAAGAAGAAACCGCCTGACGAGAAATGAAAAGCTTTTCAGCTAAAGCCTCCTGACTTATGTTCTGAGTATTTCTGAGTCTTTTTATGTTTTTTGAAATTTTCGTCATAATCTCACCTCATCACTATATAATCATATTTCAGTCGATTTGTCACTATTTTATAAGTTTTTTCCTCTGCTCAATTTTGTTGCTCCTGCTATTACACCCTTATTATAGTGCGAAATATGTAAGTTTTACTAAAAATGTAACTTTTGGGTGCTTTTTTGTAATTTTTGGAATTGTATAGTAAAAATCCGTTGTCTACGACAACGGATTTTTGTTATTTATGTTATTTAACCTTCCTTTTATTCTTAACACTCTTTTTGCTAAGATTTATGTAAGAAGCTTTTTTGCATTTGAAAAGCTCTTTTCTGCCATTTTGATTTCTAGTGAAAATCAAATCAAAATTTGCACCAGTAGATTTCAAGTGTCTTATAAAAATTTCAGCAGTTTCTTTCTTTGCGCTTAAAACACTCGGACAAGCAAAACTGAAAACATAATTATATTTAATTTTACCAGAAGAATTTTTAGATGAAACAATTAAGTATCTTGGGTCATCAATAGGTGAGAGCATTTCAGTAATTGAATTTTTAAATACATTTTTCTCTCGTGCTGTGGCATTTTGTAAAGAGCAACTAACACTTCCGTCCTCTCTTTTTCCGATATAAACCTTAGCACCTTTTGTATCAATTTCGCCAATTTCTTTAAGAGATTTAAATACCACTCCAGATAGCGTTTCAACCGTCTTTTCAGGAGAAAAATATTTAAATATAATTTTAGAATTCTTATATAAGAAATATATACCAACTATTGAAATTATAAATAAAATTAAACCCAAAAATCCACCTGTAACAATTCCAGTTAGAATTGCAACAAAAACAAGAAACGCTATTATGCACGAAATAATTTTATTTTTATGAATAACACTTGTTGGTTGCACAGTTTTTGGAATTTCACATTCTTCAACAATTTCAGGATGATTGCTTCCTCTTATAGCTCCATTCCATTTTTCTTTAACCTTTTCACGCTGTGAGGCGAAATAAAGCATTTGCTGATTTATGCTTTTGATGTTATTTTCATTGAAAGGTGGTTTTAAAATATCAATTCTGTCAATTCCGTTTTCAATAACATTTTCATTGTAAGCAGGTGCCTGAAAACAGTTGAATCTTCTTTTTATTGTTTCAAAATCATCACCGTTAATTGTCGAATAATCACCATCAGGGCTTGGCTCTACGGTAGAAAGGTGCCATATATTAGAAATTTTATCAGGATTGTTTTTATCAATTCTTATAGCTCTGCCACGCATCTGGTTAGAAAGCATAAAGCTACCAACAAAGCTTGCAAGAATAAGTGAGTTAATGTTAGGCGAATCCCAACCCTCGCCAAGAAGTGATTTAGTACCAACCAAAACATTTATAACTCCAGTCTGGAAGGTTCTTGTAATAATTTTCACCTTGTTTTTATTTGAGCCACTAAAATTAATTTGAGTGTGTAAGGTGTTTTCTAAATTTTTTGTGGTGAATGAAACACCTTCTTCATAAGCAATTTTTCTTACTGTTTCTAAAGCAGAGTCAGGAATAATAACAAGTGTACCTGAAAGAAGCGCGATTTTACATTCAGGGTTTACACTTCTTCTTATTTTTTCAAAAACTGGCACAGTTCCCATATCGTGAATATCATCACTTGTACCAACTAATTTTAATAAATCTTTTTTAATAAAATCAGTAAGCACCAACATTCTTAAATTTTCTTTTAAATTAAAATATTCACTTTCGACAATTGTTTTTATGCTTTCTAATTTTGCACTTGATGAAATAAGTGATTTATTAATTTTGTCATTAGAAATGAGTCTTACTTTTTTCTTTTCGATTAAACCTTTTTGTGAAAGTGTCTGCCTTAATTCTTCAGAAATTTCTTCTGAGAATATTTCTGGTGATTCAATAATAAATTGAAATGCTTTTTCAGCATTTATCATATTGCATTTTAATTCTTCATTTATGTGGAATGCTTTTTTTAATATGTTCTGATTTAATTCAGCACCACCGTACATAGCAACTAAAAATAATTCTCTGAAATTATTTAAGTTGTCATAAAGCAAAATTTCACTTTCTTCTGTGTCTTCTAACACTTTTGAATTTTCTAACGCTTTAAGTGGCAAACCACTTTTTATTATTTCGTTTGTGGTTTGTTTTGCTTTTTCTTTATATTCCTTTAAATTATTTTGTTCGTCTTCAGTTGGGAAACTAAAATAAATATAATCCTGGTGTGGACAAAGTGTTTTTTGCGAAACTAATTGTGGCACAAAAATTTCTTCATCTATTTCACCACAAAGTGAAGAGTATTTAGCCCATTCGTTAGGTGCACTGTCATAAGGTGGAGTTGCAGTAAGTGAAATTAATTTAACTGTACCACCGAGTGCATCTATAAATTTTTCTAACGCTTTTTGCCATTCACTTTTTAAGTGGTGAGCTTCATCAAGACAAATTGTTTTAATTTCTGCATTTTTAATTACATCTAAAATTTCAAAATTTGTAAAATCTGCAGCTTCTTCATTTTCAAATTCTTCGTCGTCAGCTTCTTCATCAATATTCGTTTTTGTGTATGCTGCATGTAAAGCCTGATATGTAATAGATGTAAGTAATTTCGGCTCTTTTAAATTATAAGAAATATAATTTTCAGAATTTTCGTTTTCTGGCAAAAATGCCTCAATAAATCTTTCACCCCATTGCTGACGTATAGTTACCGATGGTGACAAAATAAGAGCAGGGGCGTTGAGTCTTTTAATGAGCTCTAACCCTAAAATTGTTTTACCACTACCGGGAGCCGCAACAATGTGAATTTTACCATCCTTTAAGTGTTTGTCTGCATTACTGAGCACAGTCTGCTGATAACTTCTGAATTGCCATTTGAAATTAATATTTTTAAAATCCATATTTTCACCCCATTATAGTAATTATAGCAGTTATCTGCTTTTTTTCAATATAAAATTGAATATAAAAAAATATTGTGATATAATGTTAATGATAATAATTAAGGGGTATTTTTATGAAAACCAACGAAATAAACATCCGTGACCCATTTGTTTTATTTGAAAACGGAAAATATTATATGTATGGTACGAGAGGCAAAAATTTCGGTCAGAAGACAGGTGGCTTTGACGTATATGTGTCAACCGATTTAGAAAACTGGTCTGAACCGATTGAGTGCTTTAACTCAGAAAAATATAATATGAATAGTAATGTAAACTGGGCACCTGAGGTACATAAATATAAAGATGGTTATTTTATGTTTGCAACCTTTACAAAACCGAATGGTTTAAGGGGTACATATATTTTAAAATCTGATACACCTTTAGGTGAGTTCAAACCACATAGCAAAGGTGCGGTAACGCCAGAGGATTGGGAATGTCTTGATGGAACATTTTATATTGATAAGAAAGGTAAACCATTTATTGTGTTTTGCCATGAGCACACACAAATAATTGACGGTACAATTTGCTACACAGAGTTAAACGACGATTTAACAGGGGCAGTAGGAGAAATTGTAACAATGTTTGCTGGTTCTGAACCATTTTTTATAAAAGAAGCACCAGACGACGGTCATTTTGTAACTGACGGACCATTTATGCATCGTTCTGAAACAAACGAGCTTTTTATGCTCTGGTCAACCTTTATAAATCATCAGTATGCAGAGTGTCTTGTTAAATTCAATGATGGTGAACTTAATATGAATTTTACGCATTTAGACCCACTTATTGATGACGATGGTGGTCATGGTATGATTTTTAAAGATAATGAGAATTTATATCTGACATTTCATACGCCGAATAAATCGCTTTTTGAAAGACCATGGTTTGTTAAAATTGTAGATGAGGGCGAAAAACTCACCCTAGAATGATAAAAGCAGTTGCATTTTTTGCAACTGCTTTTGTTTATTCGAGTACTCCGTAACTATGGTCAATAACCAAAACGGTAAAAACTTTACCGTTACTTTTTTCTGTGATTTTATCGGTAATCATTCGTTCTAATTCTTCGTCACTTATTTTATATTCAGGTGGCACAACAACATCAAAAAGAACATTTTTGTTTTCTTCACCAACAACAACTCTGAAATCATGGAAGGTGAGCTCTCTGTCAATTTCACAAATAATGTCATTAACCATTTCTTTGAGTTCGTTAATTTCCGGAGAATCAAGAATTGTAGGGTCTAAGTGCACAACAAGGTGAATGTTTAAATCTCTTTTAAAATCTCTTTCAATCTGGTCCATTATGTCGTGGCAGATTAAAACATCAATTTTTGCATCCATTTCGATGTGGGCAGATGCAAAATATGTATTAGGACCGTAGCTATGCACCATAAGGTCGTGTACACCTAAAACATTATCATAAGATAAAATCTTTTTTTCAATTGTCTGGAACATCTCTTTTGTAGGTGGTTGACCTAAAAGTGGGTCCAGTGTTTCTTTTACAAGATTTATGCCAGAAATAAAAATGAAAATTGAAACAATAACACCCATATAACCATCAAGGTTGAAACCTGTAAAGTGTGAAATTACACTTGCTATAAGAACCGCACCAGTTGTAATAACATCGTTTCTTGAGTCAATAGCGGTTGCTTCAAGCGCTTTTGAATCAATTTGCTTACCTAAATAATTGTTGAATAGCGCAAGCCAGAGCTTAACAAATATTGATGCAATAAGAACCACAACAGTTGCTACATTAAAAAGGCTTTCTTCAGGCTTGAAAATTTTAGTTGCAGATTCTTTAAATATTGAGCACCCAATAAGCAAAATAATGAACGAAATTATTAAACTTGAAATATATTCGATTCTTGCGTGACCATAAGGGTGGTCTTTGTCAGCAGGTTTGCCTGATAATCGGAATCCTACAAGCGTAACAATCGAAGAGCCTGCGTCAGAAATATTGTTTGTTGCGTCAGCAGTTATAGAAACACTGTTTGAAATCGTACCTATAATGAGCTTCATAATACTTAAAAGTAAATTACATACAATTCCAACTGCACCAGCGAGTCTGCCATAAAGTTCTCTGCCTTTTTGTGAATTAACATCTGCATCCTTTATAAAAAGTTTTATTAAAAGTTTTGTCATAAATGCACCTTTCTTAAAATATGTTTGTTATTATGTATTATATTGTAAAATCAAATAAAGTCAATAAACAGTTGATAAAAAAGTTAAATTATGGTATAATGTTTAAAATTAATTTTTAAGGGGTTTATAAAATGAATAAAACACTCGTAATAATGGCGGCAGGTATGGGTAGCCGTTTTGGTGGCTTAAAACAAATGGAGCCTGTGGGTCCTAACAATTCTATTATTATTGATTATTCAATTTACGATGCTGTAAAGGCTGGCTTTAATAAAGTAGTATTCATTATAAAAAAAGAAAATGAGCAAATTTTCAAAGAAGTTGTTGGTGATAAGGTTTCAAAGCTTGTTAAAGTTGAATATGTTTTTCAGGATGTTAATAACTTACCAGATGGTTACAAAGTTCCAGAAGAACGTGTAAAGCCTTGGGGTACTGGTCATGCAATCTATTCCTGCAAGGGTGTTGTTAATGAACCATTCATGGTTATTAATGCTGATGACTTTTATGGCAGAGATGCTTTTTCAGTAATTTCAAACTGGATTGAAAACGCAGATTTTAATGCTGTTCCTGTAAATTATGCTATGGCGGCATATAAGTTAAATAATACATTAACTGAAAATGGCACAGTTTCTCGTGGTATATGTGATGTGAATAATGAAAATTTCTTAACAGATGTTGTTGAAAGAACAAAAATCTTAAGAAAAGAAGATGGTAAAATCTATTTTACTGAAGACGAAGAAAATTGGGTAGAACTTCCAGAAGATGTTAATGTTTCAATGAACTGCTGGTGCTTCCCGGCAAGCTTTATTGATGAAATTGAAGCTCACTTCAAAAAATTCTTAGACGATGCGTTAGTAAATAATCCACTTAAAGGTGAGTTCTATTTACCATTCATTGTAAAAGATATGTTGGCAGAAAATAAATGCACAGTAAAAGTTTTAGAAACTACAGCAAAATGGTTTGGTGTTACTTATAAAGAAGATAAACCAAATGTAGTAGCATCAGTAAATGAACTTATAAAAAATGGTGTTTATCCTGAAAGGCTTTGGGATTGATAATGAAAAAGCTTTTATTGTTAATAACTATTTTTGTTGCGGTATTGGCAGTTTTTGTTGGTTGTTCAGAGGAGCCACAAACCGAGGTTACTGAGAGTACAACAAAAGCCGAAGCAACAAGCATAACAGTTGTAATAGACCGTAACAGTTTTTCAGATAGCTTTGACGAAGAAGGTTTCTACAAAGAGCTTGATGAAATTGAAGGTTTATTTCACACAAAAAATGATGAAACTAATCAATATACACTCACAATGACTGAAAAGGCTTTTGCTCAGTTGAAAGAAGTTAAATCAAAGCCTGTAATTGATTCGTTTAACTCTGTTATTTCTGACACGGAAAATTTTGTGACAGATATTAAATATGATGAAGATTTCAGAAAAATTAAGGTTTTTGCAGATTCTGAAAAAATTTCTGGTGAAATTTCCGAATTTGATGAAACTCTTTTAAAAATTATGGCTTCAGCCATGGCTTATCAACTCTATACAGTTGAGGGGCAGAGTGTAGAAATCACAATAGTTGATTTTGATAATGATGAAGTTATAAAAACAGTGAATTATCCTGTAATAATTGGTTAATAATTTATTTTATTACTTGACTTTTTAAATCAGTTTTTATATAATACAATCTATTGACTAGCGTTTTTCTATTTATTATATATTCGAGAGGATGTAATTCAAATGGCACAGCAAGATGTTATTTTAACTCACGAAGGTCTTAAAGAGCTTCAAGAAAAACTTGAATATCTTAAGACAGTCGGCAGAAAAGAAACTGCTGAAAAAATTAAGGTTGCTCTTTCTTTTGGTGACCTTTCAGAAAACAGTGAGTACGATGAAGCTAAATCAGAGCAAGGTAAGTTAGAAGCTGAAATTCTTGAACTTGAAACAATGATTTCAAGAGCAAAAATTATGGAAGAAGATATCAGCACAGAAACAGTTCATATTGGTTCTGTTGTTACTATTAAAGAAACTGCTCGTGGTTCACAAGAAAAAACATTCCGTATCACAGGCTTTGCACAGGCAAACCCAACAGAAGGTAAAATTTCTGACGAGTCACCAGTTGGTAAAGCTCTTATGGGTCACAAGGTTGGCGACAAGGTTGTTGTTGAAGCACCTCGTGGTGAAATGACTTATAAAATTGTTAAAATTGATATTGAAGCAAAATAAAAAACATCGGTTCAGGTTTTCCTGAACCGATATTTTTATTCTACAGATGTTGATTCAAGTACATCGTTGCGCTCTCTGAAAAATAAAGAAATACACCAGATACCGGCAAGAGCAACCACAACATAAACAATTCTTGAAATTATAGCTGCCTGACCGCCAAATAACCATGCAACAAGGTCGAATTGAAAAAGACCAATAGCACCCCAGTTAAGTGCACCAATAGTTACAAGAATTAAAGCTAATCTGTCTAACATGTTTTGTCAACTCCTTTTCCGAATTTATTCGGTAACTTTATTATTTACAAGTTTTAATTGCTTATGCTTTTTTAATTTTTTTGTTTTTTGAGAAAAAGTTCCATTTTTGGTACATTTAATGTGTTAATATATATTTAGAGTTTAAATTTTATAAAAACTATGCTATAATAAAACTAGTTTTATTAAGGGGTGTGCCATGCTTCATATTGTTACGGGTCGGTCTGGTAGTGGAAAAACTACATGGGTAAGAGAAAAAATTAAAGAACTCATAAATACAGAAAATGAAAAACCAATTCTTTTGGTGCCTGACCAATTCTCTTTTGAAAACGAAAGAGCAATGCTTGGTCTTTTAGGTGCAAAAGATATGCAAAAGGTTCAGGTTTTTAGTTTTCCGAGACTTGCAAAATCTAATCTTGACAGCAAGATTTTAGAAGGAAAAATGTTCGCCACTGACGGTGTCAGAATGGCTTATATGAGCGAAGCATTAACTGAGCTTTCAGGTGAATTAAAAATATTTTCAAAAGTCCGCCACAACGTGTCGGGCTTACAGGCGTTTATAGATTTTAGCAAAGAACTTGAAACTTGTGATATTTCAAGTGACGATATTTTATCATTAACTGAAAAAATGCCATCAAGCCTTTTAAAGGATAAACTTTACGAAATTAATCTTATAAATGATGCTTATAATGTTCTTTTACACAGAAGTTACTTCGACGATACTGAGGCACTTAAATATTTTAATAAGTTTGCAGAAGAAACAAAATTTTTCAAAAATAAAACTGTGTTTTTAGATTCATTCAGAGCATTTTCTGAACAAGAGTATAAATGTATAAAGCTTGCTTTGGTTGATGCAAAGGATGTTTATATAACAATCTGTAATGATGATAATGTAAAAGGTGAGTCACCATTCATTTTTATGCAGGAACTACAGAAAAAACTTGTTTCTCTTGCAAATAAAGCAAATGTAAAAATTGCACCTGTAATTAAAATAAGTGAAAATAATCGTTTGAATAATAGTATCCGTCATATAGAGAAAAATATTTATTCAGAAGATTATGAAAAAAATACAGATGAATGTGATGGAGTTACTATTTTTAAATGTAATGATATTACAGATGAGTGTAATACTGTGGCGCTTGAAATTAAAAAGCTTATAAGAAGTGGCAAATATCGCTGTAAAGATATTGCTGTTGTTGAGCGTTCAAGTGATAAATATAAACGAATTATGTGTGATGTTTTAAAACGTTTTGGTGTACCTGTCTTTGATGATAGCCGTCGACCACTTTCTTTTGAAACATTGTTTATTCACATCACTTCTGCTATTGAGTGCATCGCGGATGGCTTTAAAACAGAAAGTGTTATGAGGTATTTGAAAACAGGACTTTCAGAATTAAATTTTTCAGATGTTGCTGTTTTAGAAAAATACGTTTTAGTCTGGGGAATTAGTGGGAACTCATGGCTTAACGATTTTACAATGCATCCAGATGGATTTGGTAATGTTATTGATGAAAAAGCTGAAAAACAAATTGACTTTCTTAATACTTTAAGAAAAAAAGCGATTTTACCATTAGTAAAATTGAAAAAGGAATGTGATGGTGTTTCTGGTTCAGAAATAACAAAAGCTGTTTACAGCTTTATTGTTGACACGAAAGTAGCTGATAAGCTTTACGATTTGTCATCAGAATTAAATAGCGAAGGGTTCCCTGTAGAAGCTCTCCAGAAAGAAACCTCTTGGGATGCTTTAATCGAAATTCTTGACACTATTGAAGAAATAACAAAAGATAAATTTTACTCAATTAAACGTTGGTTTGAGCTTTTTTCGATTCTTGTTTTTTCAAAAGATATTGGTGAAATTCCACAGGGACTTGATGAAGTTAAAGTTGGCAGTGCTGACAGAATAAGAACAGAGAATCTGAAGGTAATATTCCTTGTGGGTGTTAATAAAAATGAGTTTCCATTAATTGCAAGTGTTGGTGGACTTCTTACAGATAGCGATAGGCGAATTTTAACAAATGATATGTCACTTAATATTAAACCGGCTTTTGAAGAATCAATTTTTGAAGAACGTTTTATTGCTTATTGTATGCTTACCGCAGCAAGTGAAAAGCTTTATTTGTCATATCGTGAAATTTCTGATGATGAAACAACGAGTGGTGCTTCAGAGCTTATTTATGACATAAAAGAGATTTTAGAAAATGTTATTGAAAAATCGTCAAATGATATTCCTGAGGAAGAGAAAATAGAAAGTGAGTTTTCTGCATTTTTTACACTTGCAAAAATGTATAACGAAAATAGTAGTTTAAAATCTACACTTTATGAGTATTTCAAAAATAAACCTGAATATTTTGGCCGTTTAGAAAGTATTGCACTTGCAAAAAATGGTAAAAAAGGTGAGTTCAAAAACCCTGAAAATTCTAAAAAATTGTTTGGTGAAAATATAGGTGTTTCAGCAAGTAGGTTAGATAGCTATTATATGTGTCCTTTTTCTTTTTTCTGTCGTTATGGACTTAATGCTAGTGCAATAAAAACAGCAGAGCTTCAGCCTACTGACAGTGGTCTTATTATTCACGGCGTGTTGGAAGAAGTGTTGTCAAATTATAAAAACGGCGAATTTCTAACAATAGCTGAAAGTGAATTAAGAGCTTTTATTGCAGAATATCTAAAAAAATATTTAGAGGAAAAAATGGGTGGTTTTGCCGATAAATCAAAACGCTTTATGTTCCTTTATAACAGAATGATAGATGTTTTAATGCTGATTTTTGAGAGGCTTAAAAATGAATTTTCTGAAATAACCTTTAAACCAGTTGATTTTGAATTGCCGATAGGCGATGAAAATAAAATTCCAGCTTACACCTTACCACTTAAAAGTGGCGATATATCGGTTTATGGCTCTGTTGACAGGGTCGATTTGATGGAAAAAGACGGCATTAAATATATAAGAGTTGTTGATTATAAAACTGGCGAAAAAGAATTTAAACTTTCAAATCTTTTAAGTGGTATTAATCTTCAGATGGTGCTTTATTTAATGGCAATAACTAAAAATGGCACTGATTATTACGGTGAAACAGTTCCTGCCGGTGTTTTATATTTGCCGTCAAGAATTGGTATAAAAGATTATCTTACAGCACGTAATCCTTCTCAAGATAACATAGACGCACAAAAACGCCATAGTGGAAAACTTTCTGGTATGATTTTAAATAGTCCTGTTGTTTTGAATGGTATGGGTGCAGAGCGTTTCCCAGATTATCTTCCTGTTTCATATAAAAAAGATAACACTTTGAGTGGTAATTATTATTCTCAAAAGAATTTTAAAATACTTTCACAAATTGTTGATGGAAAGATTTTGGAAATGGGCGAAGCACTTCATAATGGTGAATTTCCAGTATTACCATCAAGTTCCTCAGGACAAGCAAAACAGTGCTTCTATTGTGATTATCGCTCAATATGTGGTTTCGAAGATGGTGACACAACAAACGAAATTTGTAACGAAAAACATAACAAAGTACTCGAAATGTTAGGGGGTGACTGTGATGAGTAGAAGCTGGACCGAAAACCAGAAAAAAGCAATCAACGCTCGCGGAGAGCAGGTTTTGATTTCTGCAGCAGCAGGTTCTGGTAAAACAGCAGTTTTAACAGAGAGAGTAAAAAATATTCTTTGCGATACTGAAAATCCATGTTCTTCCTCACAGTTGCTCGTGGTTACATTCACAAAAGCGGCTGCTGGTGAAATGCGAGAAAGAATAGGCAAAGCCTTAAAAGAAGAAATTAAAAAGAATTCAGAGAAGAGAGCATATTTAAAAAATCAATTGGTGCTTCTTCCTGCGGCAGATATCTGCACAATAGATTCATTTTGTGCAAAAGTTGTTAGAGAAAATTTTCATATTGCTGGTGTTTCTTCGGACTTTTCAGTAATTGATGATAACGACCACAATGTTTTGAAAAATGAGAGCGTAAATGAAGTTTTAAACGAACTTTATGAGAACGAAGATGAGTCTTTCTCTGCTTTAAAAGCATTCTTTATGTCAGAACGTGATGATAAACAGTTAGAGTCTGTCATAATAAAGCTTTATGAATTTTCGCGTTCTTATCCGTCACCAGAAAAATGGCTTTATGAAATTACCGAATATTTCAATCCTCGAAATGATATAAACACTTCTGTTTTTGCTAAAGAAATTTATAAATATGCCGAATTAATGCTAGAATATTATATTTTGGTATTAGACGAAATGCGTGATGCGATAATTGAAGATGTTAATGAAGAAAATGATTTTACAGCTCTTGTAGCGCAAAATATAGAGAATTTAAAGACTCTTCTTTTTGATTGCCTTGAAGAGCGTTGGGATGATTTTATAAAACATCTGAATTCTGCACCAGTTGCAAAATACCCACGTGCACCTAAGGGAAGCTATTATTCACTTACAAACTCAATTATGGGTGAATGTAAAGATTTGGTTGATGAAATTTTAGATAAAACATTACCTACAAGTTATGAAAATAAATGTGACTCAGAAATTCTTTACCCAATCGTAAATAAACTTTGTGAAGCTGTTAAAATGTTTTCAAAAACGCTTGAAAGCAAAAAGAAAGAGCTCAATGCTTTTTCGTTTGACGATATTCTTCATAAATGTATAGATTTGTTAGTTGCTTTTGATGAAGAGGGTAATATTAAAAAAACAGAACTTGCTATCGAATTAACCGAAAAATATAAAGAAATTCTTATTGATGAATATCAGGATACTAACGAAGCACAAAACATCCTTTTTGAAACTGTTTCAAGAAATAAAAAGAATTTTTATTGTGTTGGTGACGTCAAGCAGAGTATTTATAGATTTCGTCTTGCAAGTCCTGAGCTTTTTATGAATTTAAAAGATAGACTACCGCTTTGTGAAGGCGATTTTAATACAGCTTCTCAGATTATATTGGAAAAGAATTTCAGAAGCCGTAAAGCTATTACAGAATGTGTGAATTATATTTTTTCAAAGCTTATGACTAAAGAAGTAGGCGAAATTAAATATGATGAAAATGAATATTTATATTGTGGTGCTTCTTACCCTGAGACTAATGAAACAGAAGTAGAACTTCATGTTTTGGATGCTCAGAAATTAAAGTCTGATGAGCTTTCGCAAAGAGAATCAGAATATATTGCAAAAATTATAAAAGAAACAGTTGAAAAAGGCGTGTTGGTTAAAGGTGAAAACGACGCAATGCGTCCTGTAAGATATGATGATTTCTGTATTCTTTTAAGAAGTCCTAAAAAGCGTGCAGATACATTGAGTAAAGCTTTAAGTGATTTAGGGATTTCTTCTGTTTTTGAAAATAATGAAGTTAATATTGATTCAAGAGAAGTTCAGATTTTAGTTTCACTTATAAAAGCGGTAAGTAACCCACTTATTGATGTTCCACTCATTTCTGTCATGCTTTCACCACTTTTTGGTTTTTCAGCCGATGAATTGGCAGAAATAAGATTGATAAATAAAAAAAGTGATATTTATACTTGTCTTCTTGAATATGCAAAAACGAATAAAAAAGCTGAATATTTTATAAAAAAACTTGATTTTTACAGAAATATATCAGCCTCGTATCCTGTTTATGATTTTGTAAAATTGCTTATAGATGATACTGCAATAAATGAAATATTCATATCAACCGATAATGGTGAAGAACGCTACAGAGCAATCGGAAGTGTTTTAAAATGTGCAGAGAATTTTACTTCTAATGGTCGTTATGGACTTTCAAGCTTTATTCGTTATCTTGATTCGGTAATTGACAATAAAGCGTTGACCAAAAGCAATGCAGCAAATTTTGGTGGCGTAAAAATAATGTCAATTCATAAAAGCAAAGGGCTCGAGTTTCCGTTCGTTATACTTGCAGATTGTGCAAAAAACTTTAATTTAAGTGACAGCTACGGCTCGCTTACTGTATCGAGAGAAGTAGGTCTTGGTCTCAAAATAAGAGATGATGAGAAATTCACAAGATATGGTACGCTTTCGTCATTTGCAGGTGAAAAGGCGATAAAACAAGGTGACATTTCAGAAGAATTAAGAGTTCTTTATGTTGCTTTAACAAGAGCAAAAGAACATCTCGTTTTTGTTTGCTCAACTACAAGCAAGGCTTCCAAAACAAGAATTGCACGTAGCCTTTATATGAATGATGAAAATAACAACAAATATCTTCATCCGTTTGAGGTGTATAAAGCAAAAAATTTGACAGAATGGATTTGTTCTGCTATGCTTTATCATAAGGACGCAAAAGAGCTTCGCGAATATTTGGGTGTTGAGACAACAACACTTATTGATTCGCAGTTTGATTTAAAGGTATTAATAACCGATATCAACGAAATAGAAGAAACAGAGGTTTCAGATACGGTAAAAGCAGAATGTCCTGTTGATTTTCAGCTACTTAATAAAATTAAAGACAGGGCAGAATATGTTTATCCTTATGATGAGCTTTCAACCGTTCTTGCTAAAATTAATGCTTCGTCAGTAGAAAATCATATTGCTTCAAGGTCATTTTTTGCATCAAAAAAGCCAAAGTTTTTAGAAAGTGATGTTACTGGTGCTACAAAAGGTACTATTGTTCATAAATTTCTGGAGCTTTGCGATTTTAAAAAAGCAAACGATAATTTAGATGAAGAAATTGAAAGACTAAGAGCGGAGTTTAAATTATCTGATACAGAAATTGCTCTTATTGATAAAGATAAGATTGTCGGATTTTTGGGTTCAGAAATAACAAAACGACTTTTAAAATCTGAAACTGTCTATAAAGAATATGAGTTTTCTGTTTTTAAACCAGCAGGTGAGTTTTACAAGGATTTACCTGAAAGCTTGAAAAGTGAAAAAATTATAGTTCAAGGAAAATTTGACTGTGCGTTTGTTGAAGCTGATGGTGCAGTTTTGATTGACTATAAAACAGATAAGATAACAGACGAAAAAGCATTGGTGTCAATTTATAAAGGTCAGCTAGATATTTATAAATCTGCTTTAGAGGAGTGCACAGGTGTAAACGTAAAAGAAGCCTATCTTTATTCGTTTAAGCTTGGTAAATTTATTAGAGTGTAGGAGTGTGTGTTATGAGTGAAAAAGCAATGAAAATTTGTTTTAGTATTATTCTCTCAGTTACATTGTTTTCAATTATAGTTGGTGTAATTACACGTGAAAAGGCACCAACAATTGAAGATAAGCTTAGCTTAGGTGCTGTTTTGCACGACGAGAATGGTAATAATTATTTCACATCACCAGAGGGTAGGTATTCTCTGAAAATTTCATCTGTTTATGAGACTGAGCCTGAAACTTCAGACGAAAATGCACCAGATGCTGATAGGGTAGTAGTAGTCGTTTATGAGTATTCTAATAATGATATTGAAAATGGCCTTGTTATAACGCCAGCTCATTTCAGAGCTTATGATAATTCGGGTGATGAATTACAGATTTTTCCTCAGGATAATTTGTTTGAGCCTGGTGAAATAAGTGCACTAGGTACCCATACAGCAAGTGTAGCGTTTGCTTTGAGTAACAGTGCAAGCAACTATATTGAAGTCGATTATTATAATGATTTAGCTTCAGTGACACCTGATTTGATTTATGAAGGTGTGTGGGAATAATAAAAGTCGGTAGCTCTCTGCTACCGACTTTTTCTTATTTCATATATTCTTCAATTCCGCCGAACTCGTCCATCATTGCCATTATTATGTAAAGTCTTGGAATGTGGAATGGACCTTTAAAGATGTTGCCCTTTAATGTATTTGAAACTGTGTTGTCATAATGAAGATAGCCATACCATTCACCATCTTCACTATCAACAAAATATTTTTTACAGTACTCTTTGAATTCTTCGTAGAGTTTTAAATATTTTTCTTCTTTAAATACTGTGTAGGCAAGTCTTAAAGCAATCATTGTTTCACATTGTGGCCACCAAAGCTTCATATCCCATTCAAGCTGAACAGGTGGTTTGCCATCTAAATCTGTAAAAGCAATAATACCAAAGTGCTCTTTATCAATACCTAAAGGAAGAGTAATATCAATTATTTTCTTTGCTACGGAAATAGCTTCGTCATTTTTAGTAACTATACCCTCAGCCAAAATGAACCATGCAGCTTCAAGTGAATGACCTGGGTTTACAATTCTGCCATTAGGTGAGTCGATAAATTTACCATCAATGCTTACACTTTCGAGTAAAGCCCTCTCAGTTAAATAACCACCATGCAAAATTTCATCAAGACAATCCTTAGCAATATCGTTATATTTATCATAAAGACCATCAACACTTCTCATTACCTGAGCAGTTGCAAGCATTATCATAACAGGTGAAAGTGCTTTTGTTTGTTGGTTTTCTGGGTTGATTTTCGGTTGATTTTTTCTTATACCCTTAAAGCACTCTAAAGCAACGGTAAAATATTTTTCGGCGCTGTCTAAAACTTCTTTGTCGCCAGTTGCTTTATAAAGCTCTGCACAACCTATAGCAGCAAATGTTTCAGAAAAATAATATCTTCTCTTTTGTAATTCTCTGCCATCTTCTGTTACGGTGAAAAACATTCTGCCGTCAGTGTCAGTACATTTTTCTAAGAATTTATAAATGTTTTTAGCAGCTTTTAAGTATTCTTCGTTTTTTTCGATACAATTGTACGCTTTAGAAAATACCCATAAAGCTCTGCCCTGAAACCAAACACTTTTGTCAGTGCCGTAAATATTACCTTTCTTGTCAAGGCAAGTGTAAATACCACCATTTTCATAATCAATTGCATCCTTTAACCAGAAAGGTAAAATGTTGTTTACTAAATCACTTCTATAATTCATTTTAAACACTCCTTATGACAATATCTGCTTTATTTTCTATTTTAAATTCATTAAAATATTCTTTTTCTTTTGGTATCCATTCATTGATAAATCGGTTGAGCATTTCTTCACCATTACGGTTTAAAATTCTCTTCTTTTGTGTTTCTTCATCCACTTTTAAAAAGATTTTAAAATCTGCATAATTTTCAAAATATGGGTGACAGGAATATGCCCCTTCAACTATAACTATTTTTTTGTTCATTAAAACCTTGTTTTTTATAAATTTGTTTTTTGAACAATCATACGCTTTGTAAGAAATTACAGTTGGTTTTTTTAATTTATCAATTACTTCTTCTTTTAGTCGCTCGTAGTGAATATTTCCTCCAGCTTCGTTAAGTCGCTTTTCGCTTTTTAATTCTTGTGGTAAGAAGAAATCATCACAATGAACTATTTCTGCGTTTAAAAGATTAGCTAAGCTTCTGGCTAAAGTTGATTTTCCAGAAGCTGAATTACCATCAATTCCTATCACAATATGACTTTTATTGAAATCAACATTTCTTAAAGCAATAACAGCTTCAACTAATTCTTTATATTTCTTACTTATAACTCTGTAAGCCGGAGAGTACTGTTCTTTATAAACATTGCTGTGACTAATAGGCTTAAAACCATTTTTTGCAAATGCGTTTGTTTCGTCACGAACCCTCTGAATATCAAAAGGTATCTCATTATTCTGTGCCATAACTACTAGAAGACCAAATTTAACAACAAGCTTTTCGTTTGTGCCACAAAACTCAGTTGCAGAGTTAACAATAACTTTGTTTATGTAGTTCAAATTAGTTCCTGTTGGGATTGCTTTTAAATTAAGCCTTAAAGCACCGTCGCCGATATCAGTGAAAAGCTCTTCATTTTTGTCATAGCTGATATTATTAATTTCAATTGAAAGGTTTTTAAAACATTCAATTTCGTTTTCAGCTAAATGTTTAGGACCAAACTCATTCTGATAAAGCATTTTTAAAATATCCTGAAGCTCTGCTTTAGGATATTCTTTTATATGCTTAAGGACTATTTCTTTTAATTCGTTAGTCAATTGCTTCACCTAATTTTTTCTTTCTCTTTTCAATGCTTTTAAGGTTTTCTTTAAATTCTTTTGCAATCCACACAAAAGATAAAACCCAGGCACCTAAAACAGCAATAACAACATCAATTCTGCCCATAGGGATAGAAGCAACAATTGTGTAGAAGAGCGTGTCATCAATTTTCATTATTAAAAAGAACCAGAGAATGACAATAAATAATCTTGCAAATGGCAAAATAACTGCAACAGACCAACAAAGACAAGCGATTTGAGGACCCCAGTATTTTGGTGCTTTCCACATCATAGCTACATATTTGTCAGGGTCACCAAAAGAAATATATGAAAGGTATTTTTTCAAGTCTGTTTCTTTTGTAACAGGTCTTTTGTAACCAATAAAACCGTAATAAGAAATTAATGCATAAAAAATAAATGTTACAACATTAAGAGTAATAAGTCCGCTCCAGTCAAAGAATACAACATTATATAAAGGATTGCCTTCAAGAGCTAAATTTGGTGTACCAAGATAAGTAAAATACAAATCAAGTACCGTTACAACAAGGTATGAAAAACAGGAGAAAATAAAGCCCTCTTTGTTATTTGTTTTCATAAATACGCCTCTTTTAAAAAAATTCACACAACATTTTTATTTTACCAAAATTATGTTAAAAAATCAATATTCACATTGATATAAAAGTTCACATATATTGGTAATAGCGAAATGAGGTTGTGATGCAAAATGACGAATTTACTTGATTTAAAAACAGGAGAAAAAGGTGTTGTTCTAAAGGTTGAAGCAGAAATAGGCTTAAAGAACCGCTTAAGAGATATTGGCTTTATAAAAGGAACAGAGGTTATGTTTTTACATTGTAGTCCATCTGGTGACCCAAGAGCATATAAATTAAAAAATACTGTAATTGCATTAAGGAACAGAGATGCAAAGAATATTATAATCACGAAAATGTGTGATAATTATGAGTGATACTATAAAAATAGCACTTTCAGGAAATCCCAATGTAGGTAAAAGTACAGTTTTTAATGCACTTACAGGGCTTAAACAACATACTGGTAACTGGACTGGTAAGACTGTTGATGTCGCATCTGGTGAGTATGAATATAATGACAAGGTTTACACAATAATTGATGTTCCTGGTACTTACTCTTTAACGCCTCATTCAAAAGAAGAGTGTGTTGCAAGAGATTTTTTGTGTTTTGCAGATTATGAAAAGGTTCTGCTAGTATGCGATGCAACTTCTCTAGAACGAAATTTGTATTTTATTGAACAGGTGAAAGAATTAGAAAAAGAAACCATAGTAGCTGTTAATCTTTTGGATGAAGCAAAAAAGAAGGGCATCAGTATTAATCTTGCTTTATTAGGTTATGAATTAGGTGTAACAGTAGTAGGAATTGAAGCGAGAAATAATGTAGGAATAGAAAATCTGAAAAAAGCATTGAGCGATAATAATAAAACCAAAACAAAAGAAATTAAATATCAAAAAGAAATCGAAGAAGCACTTGAAATAGTTTATTCTGTTATTTATAAATACGATTTTAAAGGAATAAGCAAACGATGGTTGGGTTTAAGAATACTTGATGGCGATAATGAGTTTTTTAAAGCCTTAAAAGAATTTTTGGATTACGATATAAGAGAAAACGAAAAGATTGTGAAAGCTGTTGACAATGCTTATGAGTTCCTTAATGAAAATGGCATTGATAAAGAAGAGCTTTCAGAGCTTATTGCAGAGAATTTATATAGCAATGCAGAGAATATATTAGATAAGGTTACATTAATCTGTGAAACAAAAAAAGAATGTAGAGATTTAAAAATTGATAAATTTGTTACCGGAAAAGGAACAGCATATATAGTCTTGCTTTTAATGCTGTTTTCAATATTTTATATTACAATAATTGGTGCCAATATTCCATCCGAGCTTCTTATGAAAGCTTTTGGACTGCTTGAAACTAATATCTATGATTGGCTAAAGAATTTAGGAATCAGTAGCTTTTTAAATGATATGTTTATTTTAGGTGGCTTCAGAGTGCTGGGGTGGGTAGTGTCTGTAATGCTTCCTCCGATGGCAATATTTTTTCCACTTTTTACCATATTAGAGGACCTGGGCTTTTTACCAAGAATTGCTTATGTACTTGACAGTAAATTTCAAAAGGCAAACACAAGTGGAAAACAATCGTTAACTATTTGTATGGGGTACGGTTGTAATTGCGTTGGTGTTACTGGTGCCAGAATTATAGATTCAAGACGAGAGAGACTTGTAGCAATTCTTACCAATAGCTTAACACCATGCAACGGAAGATTTCCGGCAATAATTAAATTAATCTCAATATTTTTTGTGATTGGTGTGCCATTTTCAAATGCGATTTTGTCGTCTTTGGTTTTGTCATTTATAATTGTAATAAGTATTGCAGTAACCTTGTTTATTTCAAATCTGCTTTCAAAAACATTGTTAAAAGGTGAAAAGTCACATTACATTTTAGAGCTTCCACCATATAGAAAACCACAATTCACTAAGGTTATAACACGTTCAGTTCTTGATAGAACTCTTTCGGTTCTTGGCAGAGCAGTTGTAGTAGCGTTTCCTGCTGGTATTATAATTTGGCTTTTATTAAATTCTGGTGAGAAGACTATTATTAATACTCTTATTTCAGTTTTCGCACCAGTTGGTAATGTTATGGGGTTAGATGGTGAGATTCTCACTTCTTTCTTGCTAGGTCTACCTGCAAATGAAATTGTTTTACCGATATGCTTAATGCTTTACTCAGATACAAAAGAACTCATATCAATAGAAAGCAGAGAAGCAGTGGCACAGATTTTAACGGATAACTTCTGGAATATTAAAACAGCAGTTTCATATATTCTTTTTTCACTTTTTCATTTTCCGTGTGCTACAACGCTTATTACAATTTATAAAGAGACAAAAAGTATTAAGTGGCTCGGTTTATCTTTTTTACTGCCAACTGTTACAGGAGTTGTAATTTGTATTATCTTCAATTTTGTTTGTGAATTTTTGAGTTTCCTTTTTGAATTTTAAAATATTTTCAAATAAATTCAAAAAAACACTTGCTTTTTTCTTCAGTTTATGATAATATTCTCGTGCTAATGTGTATTAAAACTTTTAAAGTTGTTTAAAGAGGTGACAATAAATGAAAGAAGGACTTCATCCAAACTACGCTCCAACACAGGTTAAATGTGCTTGTGGCGCTGTAATTGAAACTGCTTCAACAAAGAGCGATATGCGTGTTGATATTTGCTCAAACTGCCATCCATTCTTCACAGGTAAACAAAAACTTGTTGATACAGGCGGACGTGTTGACAGATTCAATAAGAAATACAACCTTTCTAAATAAGTTGTATATTGTGTTGCTAAATCAGGCGGTGAGTTATCACCGCCTTTTAGTATTTTAACAGAATTTAATTTTATAAAGTAAAGGGGTGGTCATTGTGTCAGAGATATATAAAACTTTAAAGGAATATGCCGAAACTGAATATATAATTAAAAAATCAAAGTTTTTAAGCTACTCAAAACCAGTTGAAACTGAGCAGGAGGCACAGGAGTTTATTGCATCTATAAAGCAAAAGCATTGGGATGCAACTCACAATGTTTATGCTTATTGCATAAGAGAAGGTAATATAAAACGTTTCTCTGACGATGGTGAACCTCAGGGTACAGCAGGTATGCCCACGCTTAACGTACTTATAAAAGAAGATATAACCGACTGTGTAGTTGTAGTAACACGTTATTTTGGTGGAATTCTTTTAGGTGGCGGTGGTCTTGTTCGTGCTTATTCTCATTCTGCTAAATTAGGTGTGGATGCATCAAAAATTGTTACCTTAATGCCATGGACTGTTTATAAAGTTTCAGCAGATTACACCTTTTATAATAAACTGGATTCTCTTGTGCGTGATTTAGGCGGTGTTATAGAGAATTCAGAATTTGGTGAGAATGTAACTTTAGAGTTTCGTCTGAAAAAAGAAATGGAAAATAAACTTTTTAAAGAATGTGCTGATTTAACTAATGGTAAAATTACACCAGTAGAGTGTGGAAACGTAATAGCTGAGGGTTAATTTTGTCGAATTTTAATTATTTTTAAGAAATTTCAAAAAAAATTAAATTTTTTAAAGGGAAAAAAGAAATTTTAGCGTATTAAATATTTGTAGGTAGGTGATATTCGTGTCAAATGAAATAAGATTAAGAACTTTAGAAAGAGAAAAAAAGGAACTTTCACAGTATGCAATGCTTTGTGCCAATACTAAGGGAAGACTTATTTTAGAAGACGAATGTCCGGTTAGAACTGCTTTTCAGAGAGATAGAGACAGAATTTTACATTCATCTGCATTCAGACGTTTAAAAGACAAAACACAGGTGTTTTTAGCACCAGATAATGTTCATTTAAGAACACGTCTTACTCATACTTTAGAAGTAAGTCAGATTGCAAGAACTATTGCTCGCTCACTTTCTTTAAATGAGGATTTAACAGAAGCTATTGCTTTAGGTCACGATTTGGGTCACACACCATTTGGTCACGCTGGTGAAAGAGCATTAAACGAAGTTTATCCGAAAGGCTTTACTCATTTTGAACAGAGCGTCAGAGTTGTAGATTGTTTGGAGCGTGACGGTAAAGGTCTTAATCTGACCGAAGAAGTCCGTGATGGTATTCTTTGTCATACAAAAGGTCCTGAAGCAAAAACACTTGAGGGCAGAATTATTAAATTAGCTGATAAAATAGCATATATTAATCATGATATTGATGATGCTGAAAGAGCAAATGTGCTTTCAGAAGACGATATTCCGTTAGAAATAAGAATGACAGTAGGTTTCAGTAAATCTGAAAGAATTAACAATTTTGTTATGTCGGTTATTGAAAACACCGAAGATGATGTTAAAATGTCAGATGAGGTTCAAGAGGCTTTTAATGAGCTTCATAGCTTTATGTTTAAAAACGTTTATACAAATCCAGTTTGTAAAAGTGAAGAATTCAGAGCAGAAGATATGATTAAACAGCTTTATAAATATTTTTCATTCTATCCGGATAAAATGCCTGAATTCTACTATGATATAGCGAAAAGAGAAGGTTCTGAAAGAGCCGCTTGTGACTTTATTTCTGGTATGACGGATGCATATTCAATTAAAATTTTCACCGATTTGTTTGTTCCAAAGACTTGGAGTATATAATTGAAGTGATAGTAAGAAGTAAAGCGGAAAGGGGGTAATTGAATGGCTGTTAGATTATCTGACGATTTTTTAGAGCAGATTCGTGACAGAAATGATATTGAATCTGTAATTTCAAGTTATGTTGAATTAAAAAGACGTGGCAGAAATCTTACAGGACTTTGTCCGTTTCATAATGAAAAAACGCCATCCTTTACAGTTTACCCTGAAACATCTTCATATTATTGTTTCGGTTGTCACGTTGGTGGCGACGTTATTACATTTATCAGAAATATAGAAAATTTAGATTATCTTGATGCAGTTAAATTTCTTGCAGACAGAAGTGGCATTAAAATGCCAGATGAAAAATTTGATGATACAGTTCATGAAAAACGAAAATTGACTTATGAAATGAATCGTGCCGCTGCAAAGTTTTTTCATGAAACACTTCTTAGTGATAAGGGTAAAGCTCAACGCGAGTATTTTATAAAACGTGGACTTACCAAAAGTGATATTACACGTTTTGGTTTAGGTGCGGCACCTGATGATTGGCATGAGCTTACAAATTACCTTGTTTCTCAGGGATTTAACAGAGACGATTTAGTAAGAGCCGATTTAATTAAACTCTCAGAAAAAAATGGCAAAAAAAATTACTATGATAACTTCAGAAACAGAGCTATTTTTCCTGTTATAGATTTGCGTGGTAATGTTGTTGCTTTTGGTGGCAGAGTTTTAGATGACAGTAAACCTAAATATATAAATACTGGTGATACACCTGTTTATAAAAAAGGTAGGGAATTGTTTGCTTTAAACCTTGCAAAGAATGGCAATAACGGTAAGCTTATTCTTTGTGAGGGTTATATGGATGTTATAGCACTTCATAAATATGGTTTTGGGAATGCTATAGCAGGTCTTGGCACAGCCTTGACACCCGAACAGGTTACTTTAATTTCACGATATGCAGAAGAGGTTTATCTTTGTTACGACTCTGATGAAGCTGGTCAAAAAGCAGTTAAAGCTGCACTGTCACTTTTTTCCAAAACAGGCGTTAAGGTTAAAGTAATAATGCTTTCAGGTGGAAAAGACCCTGATGAAATCCTAAGAAATCAGGGTGGGCAAGATAAGTTTAACACTCTTATTGATAATGCACTCAATTCTATTGAGTATTATTTATACATCATAAAGGCAAAATATAATTTAACTACTGCCGATGGTAGGCAGAATTATCTCAAAGATGCTTCAAAATTGTTAGGAAGAGTTGGGGCTATTGAGCGGGATGTTTACGCTTCAAAGCTTGCCGAAGAATTAGGCGTATCAAAAGACTCAATTCTAACAACTGTAAATTATAACACCAACAAAGAAACCAGAGCAGTTAAACGCGAAGAATTCAGAACTGCACAAAAAGAAGAACGTGAGGTTCAGAAGTCATTTGACCCAGAACGTGCAAAGTTCGTTCGTGCTTCTAAAGCAGAAGATATTCTTCTTATTTCAATTTTAAATAATACGGCTTTTTATAACAAGTTAAAGGAAGACTTGACACCTGAGCTTTTTATAACGCCGTTGAATAAAAAAATATTAACACTCATTTTAAACAGATTAAGTGAAGGCTTAAGTGTGGAAATCTCTCTTTTAGCACCTCACTTAACCTCTGATGAAATGAATGTTGTTGCAAGACTTTTTGCCGATACCTCGCTTGTATCAAATACACTGGAAGAATGTGTGGATTGTATTGGTGTATTAAAAAGCGAGAAAGCAAAAAAAGAAGAGCAGAAGCCATCTACAATGGATGACAAGGCTTTTCTGGATTTCTTTGCTTCTTTAAAGAAATCTGAAGACGAAAAAAAGTAAATTTTTAATACAAGGAATTGTATTATTGTGAAAAGAAAGGTGTAAAAATGGAAGGATTAGACAAGAAACCTCAAATTAAAGCGTTGATTGAAAAGGGTAAGGCAACTGGTAAGCTTACTACTCACGAAATTGATGCTGTTATTCTCGAAATGGATTTCGATATTGAAGAGCTTGATAAACTTTACGAAACAGTTGAAAGCAATAATATTGAAATTATTGATGACCTTGGCGACGAAATGCTTGATGCACTCTCTTTCGACCTTGATGTTACAAAAAATGTTGAAGAAGAAGTAGCTCCGGATGCAAAGAATGTTGCTATTGATGACCCTGTAAAGGTTTATCTTAAAGAAATTGGTCGTGTGCCACTTTTAACTCCTGAAGAAGAAATTGAACTTGCTATGAGAATTTCTACTGATGATGCCGAAGCAAAAAGACGTCTTTCAGAGGCGAACCTCCGTCTTGTTGTAAGTATTGCAAAAAGATATGTTGGTCGTGGTATGCAGTTTTTAGACCTTATTCAAGAGGGCAACTTAGGTCTTATTAAAGCAGTTGATAAGTTCGATTACACAAAAGGCTTCAAATTTTCAACCTATGCTACTTGGTGGATAAGACAAGCTATTACTCGTGCTATTGCAGACCAGGCAAGAACAATTCGTATTCCTGTTCATATGGTTGAAACAATTAATAAGGTTAAAAAGACAAATAGCC
>CALFTN010000079.1 GCA_937916395.1 uncultured Clostridia bacterium
TTTGACTGCCTCAATATGACTATTGGTGCAACTGCATTTATTTTCTTTATAATAACATTGATTGCAAGTAAAAATGAGAAATTTAGAAATTGGTGCAGAAAGAAATTTTATTTTTAGTTATTTGGTATTAGATTATTAAAAATTAAAAGTTCTATCATTTTAGCAAAACTAAAATGATAGAACTTTTCTAATATCTAAAACTTAAAATCTGATTTTATAGCACTTAATCTCAAATGGATTAATTGTGAATGAAAGCTTATTACCGTTTGCAATAGAAACAGCTACATCGTTTCTTTCAAGCAAGTCACATTCTGCAACAGATTTAATTTCAGAGAAGAGCTCTGCTGTTACATCTGTTCTTGCACCTGCTTTTTCAACAAAACGAATGATGTAAGCATCTTCATCTTCACATTTTTTAACTGCTTCAAGAGTAACGTTTTTGCCGTCAACCTTAATGAATGAACCAGCTACATCGCCCTTAGCATCTGATTTTACATCAACTGCAACTGCAGGGTTATTCATTTCAAGACCACGCACTAATGTTTCTGCATTCTTCCAGTTACCACTATGTGGATAAATTGAGTATGTGAAGTAGTGGTCACCACGGTCAGACATTGGGTCTGGATTCATTGGTGCTTTGAGAAGTGTGATAATCATTCTCTGCTTATCTACCTCATAACCATATTTACAATCGTTAAGAATTGTAACACCATAATTGTCTTCTGACATATCAATAAAGTTGTGAGCAGAAACCTCAAACTTAGCTTTGTCATAAGGGTTATGGCGATAGTTTGAACTCTCAATTGTTGCATACGCAATATCTCTTGTGAACTTCTGTGCTTTGACGTCAACATCGAAGCCTACCTTAAGAAGCTTTTCTTGTTCATGCCAACTGATAAATGTATCAAAATCAATTTTATCGAGCTCATTATAGAGAATAATGTTTTGTTTAAGAAGAGACTTATTAATTTTCTTCTCGATAGAAACTACTGTGAACACATCGCCTGTTGTAATACCTGTAACTTTACCAGCTTCTGTATCAAATTCTCTGTCAACATAAGAAGCAACAATATCCCAAGCATCATATTTACCTGGAAGGTCTTCATAAAGACGGAATACGTTACCTTTGCCACTGAGAACTTCACGGTTATTTTTCTTATCGAAAATTGATGTAAGTTCTGCACTCTGGTCAAATGTAATTTCGAAGTAAGCATTTTCTACTGTGTTGCCAATGAGTGCAGTTGAAGTTGCTTCACCTACAGTAGCATCTTTTGTATAGAATACCTTATAACCTACTGCAGGAATATCCTTTGCAATAAATACAAGTACTTTTGTACCATCAAGCTTTGTGTAGCTCTGAGTTGGAACCTTGTTGCCATCTGCATCATAAATTTCAACATCCTTGTATGGAAGTTCGATTTTACTTGTTGCAGCTGTGCCGAGTGAATTGAAGAGTGCAAATGGTTTACCATATTTTTCGCTACCATCAACATTACCAGCAAGTACGTCGAGAGCTTCACTTCTTACACCTTCACCAATTTTTATAATATCCTCATAAATAGCACAAAGGTCACCGAAAACTTCTGTAATATGTGAACCAGGAAGTGAGTCGTGGAACTGATTTGTTAAAATCATCTGCCAACCTTCATTGAGCTTTTCGAGTGGATATTTATAACCATATTTCATAGCAATACTTGCAAACATCTCAGCCTGTCTGTAAAGATTTTCGCAGTATCTGTTATACTTTTTAAGAAGTGCTTTAGTTGTATGAACACCACGGTGCTCCTCGAGATAAAGCTCATCCTTCCATGTAGGAATATTAGTTTCTGTAGCATTAGCTTTCATACGTGCTAAAGAATCTTCAATCTTACTTGTCTGTGTCTTTGGAAGACCAGGGAAGTTCTTATAACGCTTTACATATTCGAGCATTTCGGTGTCAACACCGCCACCGCCGTCACCCCAGCCGTAGCAATACATTGATTCACCAATTGTTTCTTTATCTGTATATTTCTTCCAGTTAACCTTGAGTGAGTCTGCCTCAACAGTACCGATAAAGTGTGTTGGTGGAACGATTGAAAATACTTTTGAGCCGTCAGGACCTTCCCACCAGAATGTGTTATATTGCCATGGGTTTGTGTCATTCCATATACCCATTTTGTGAGTAACGAAATATTCAACACCAGCTTTTTTGAGAATCTGTGGCATAGCATAGCCGTTACCGAATACGTCTGGTACCCAGCAGGTTTTTGGTGTAATGCCAAATTCTTTTTCTGCAAAACGAACACCATGAAGAAGCTGACGAACAAAAGATTCACCTGAAACCAAGTTACAATCAGGCTCAACCCACATAGCACCGATATATTCCCATCTGCCTTCTTTGATTCTGTCCTGAACCTGTCTGTAAAGAGATGGGTATCTCTTTGCCATTTCGATATATGTAGGCGCAGTACTCTGCGAGAAAATGAAATCAGGATATTGCTCCATAAGACGAAGCATTGTAGCGTGAGTTCTTCCTAACTTTCTTATATATTCTTTATAAGCCCACATAAATACAATATCAAGGTGAGAGTTACCAACTAAAGCTAAGTTACCCTCTGATTTGTAGTTTGGGTTATTATAAACCTTATCTTTGAGAACTTTTTGTGCCTTTAAAAGACCCTCTTTGAATTCTTCGCCATCAAGGTCAAAGTTAACAAAAGTGAATGCTTCTTTTAAAGCTGCTCTGATAAGCTCTTGTAAACCAGTATCATGAACAGGCATAAAGAGTGCATTGAACACTGCTTTAAAATCCCAATAAATTTCTTCAATAACAGGGTCAACAACACCAATAAATGAGCAAGAAAGTGTTTTTACCGTTGATTCGTTTGAGTGCCATACATAGTAAGACTCAATATCAACGTCGTAGTGCTCGTCACCCTTTGCACAGTCAGTTAACAAAACAGAGTTTCTGAATGGGTCGAGGCCCTGATATGGCTCACCATTAAGAGTTAAAAGTGAGTCACCGCCGAAATACACATTAAGAGTAACCTTTTTACCCTTAAAACGTGCAGGCATTGTGAATGAATTTTTAAAGAATGCGCTCCAGCCGTTATTACCCCAACGGTCGCCAACATTTAATTCTTTCCATTCATCGTAAAGATATTCGTAATCATCAACGCCCTTATAGATACATTCTTTCATCTTCCAAGCAGGAATTGACTCAATATCAGTATAAATTCTCTTTTTAAGATTTTTAATCTTGAGTGCCGCAACATCATCAAATGAGAAAATACCTCTTTGCTTACCCTTTGTAGCATCACGCCAGTCATCAACGTGTGCATCCATAGCATCGAGTGCTGCAACAGCATCCATATTTTTGATTTCTGCCAAAAAAATCTTCCTTCCTTAAACTGCAAAACAGTTTTATTTTCATACCCTTTCAGTATAGCATTATTGGTAATTATTTTCAATAAGTATTTGTGGAATTTTGAAATAATTTAATGTTGATTTAATGTCAGGGAATATAGTATAATTAAACTACAAATTCAACAAAGGACGGTGCATTTATGAAATATGTTTCTAAAAAAGAGCAGGTAAACTATCTTGTGGGTCTTTCAGGGCAGAATTTAGTTTATTCTCTCATTGGTGGTTCGTTTTTTACATATTTTATGACAGATATAGCAATGTTCCCTGCCGCTGTAGTTTCTGTAATTCTTATTGTAATGAAGGTCTGGGACGGAATTAACGACCCTATTGTAGGCTCATTTGTCGACAGGCACAGCTTCAAAAATGGTGAAAAGCTAAGACCGTTTTTACGTTACACGCCGTTGCCTGTTGGTGTGTTCACTGTTTTAATCTTCCTTGTTTTCTCAACAGAAGAAAGTCTTTTGTGGCTCAGGGTTTCATACTTCATAATTATGTATATCGCCTGGGATATTGCTTACACACTTCAGGATGTTTCAATATGGGGTATTACCGCATCTGTTTCACCAGTAAGCGACGAGCGTGACAATTTCATTAAATGGGCAAGAACCGTGGGCTCATTAGTTTATGGAATTTTCAATATGTTGATTCCTATGTTCATTGAAATGATTGCTTTGAGAACACAAAACAAAATGTCACTAGTTACACTCGTGTTTGCAGTTATTTTCGGACTTGGTGGCGGAATGTTAAGCTACCGTTCATACAAAGCACAAGAACGAATTAAAATCAATCCACAAACACAGCAAAGCTCATTAAAAGAGAGCTTCTCGCTTCTCTTTAAAAACAAGATGATGCTTCTTGTTACTCTTGCTAATCTTTTCGGTTCTTTAGGCTTTGGCACACAGCTTGTTACTTACTTCTTCAAATACAAATTACCAGTCGATTTTCCTGGTGCAGATGGCTTTATAGGTGCATTAGGACTTACAACAATCTACTTTGCAATTACAAATGTACCGCAGTTTATCGGTATGATTTTTGCAGATAAATTAAAGAAGCTTTTCAAAGGCTATGTTAATGTGCTTATTTTCATTCAGGCAACAAATGCGGTTGTCAGAACTATTGCTTTCTTAATAGGCTTTGAGGGTACTAACTTCTGGATTGGTATGGCTCTTTTGGCAATCGGCTCAATTCCTATGGGTGCATTAAGTATTGCACAGACATCTGTTTTCTGCGATAGTGTTGACTATATGGAATGGGAAACTGGTAAAAGAACAGAAGGCGTTACCTTCTCAATGCAGACCTTCTTCACAAAGGTTTCAAGTGGCATAACCGGTGGACTCGCTACCCTTTCATTATCACTCTTAGGCTATAAGGCTATTGACGATACAGCCACCTCTTTTATTGGCACACAAACCGAAGCTTTTGATAGCTGGATTTGGCCACTTGTAATGCTCACACCAGTTATTGCAAGTATCCTTTACATCGTTCCTCTTTTCTTTATAAGATACTCCCCAGAAAAAAGAGCTCAGGTTGAAAAGGAATTAGAAGAACGAAGAAAGCTACAAGAAGTTGCTGAATAAAAAACATCATCCCAACGAATTACAATTCGTTGGGATGAATTTATTTATGGAATAACAATATCCATATATGTAACCGGACCGGCAGTTTCTGCACATTTGCCCTTTGAATCACCATTTACAGCACAAACTTTATAAACATAAGTCTCTCTCAAATGAACAACGCCTTTATCTACCCACGACGTAGTATTTTTATCAACAGTTTTGTATTTAGTGTAATCGGACCAACCAGAACCGTTGCTTACATCATTCACTTTTCTGTAAACAACATATTTTTCTGCTCCAGGCACCTTGTTCCAGGTTAACTTAATACCTTCTTCAACTTCCCTGTACTTAACTGTCGTTGCCTTAAGGTAAACAAGCTTATTTGACACATGATAGTAGCTCTTGAATTCGCCTTTCTGAGCTTTAACTACATATCTGTATTTAGTGCCACTAACAACGTTTTTATCTGTCCAGGATTTTGAAGTAGCCTTTGCAGTTTTAACCTTTTTATATGAAGTCCACTTGCCATCCTTAACCTCTGCACGATAGATTATATATTGCTCAGCACCCTCAACCTGTGTCCATTTTACAGAAACACCTGTTTTATCGTTTGCAATAGTAGTGCTTGGTGCCTCAATAAACATAATTTTACCTGTAGAAGCTCTTGCACTTAATGAACTACCATTAACAGCCTTAACAGAATATTTATAAACGCCATCTTTCTTTGCAGTTTCATCTACAAATGATGTAACAGCCTTGTCTACTTTAGTAAGAGTTGACCATGAACTCCATTTACCATTCTTATACTCTGAACGATACAATTTATATTGCTTTGCACCTGTCACTTTTGACCAGCTGAGCTTAATACCATTTGTTCTTGGTGAAACCTTTGCTGTGGTTGTTTTGAGTCTCACAAGAGAATCTGAAGATTTAACTGTACTCTTAATCTTACCATTCACAGCTTTTACTGAATATTTATATTTAGCTCCGGATTTTGCCTTCTTATCAGTATAAGATGTTGCATCTTTTTTTGCTGTGGTTATCTTTTCCCAAGAAGTCCACTTGCCATCCTTATACTGTGACCTATAAACATTATAGCTCGTAGCTGTGTCTACTTTATTCCATTTAATTTTGATACCTGAGCTTGTGTTAGAAATAGTCGCTGTTGGTGTTGCCATATATGTAACGCTAACACCAGGTTTTTGACAACTACCATTACCAATAATATTTTTACCTTTTACAGTATATTCATACTTAACACCACTTTTTGCAGTTTTATCCACATAAGCAGTCTTTGTAGTTGTGCCTATTTTCTTAAACTTTTTCTCGCCACTTGCTTTTCTGTAAACAATGTAGCTTTCTGCTGTTTCCTGTGCTTCCCATGTAATTTTAACACCACTTGCAGAGTTAACTGCTTTTGTTAATTTTACTTTACCTGGTACTTTTTCTACTATAGTATTTGTAGTAATAACCGAGCTTTCATTTAAACATTCGTAATATGTTTCTGTTCCCTTTACGTTTAATTTCTTATATGTTTTCTTAGGGTTATACATAAGTGCCAATTTGCCATATTTTGAATGTTCAAAAATTTCATAAACTTCAATATCTGGTTCATTTTCATCTATAGTATAATCCTCAAAAACACACAATTTGTCATTTTCATCTATACAAGTATTCATATCCATAGGTTCTAACCAGATATCTAAAATTACGGCAGGAACTGAAGTTTCACCTGTTGCTGCTTTAAAACCATAATCATCCAATTTTATTCCACAAAATTCTTCTGTATAAACAATAACATAATTCTTTAACTCTTCATCATAAACAACTTCATATAAGTCATAAACAACGTCATCGTAAGTTTCACCAATGAAAAGTCTGTCTTTGAACTCATCCTTATTGCTTACGAAATATTCGCCTGTACCCCAATATTTATCTACCCAACAAGCCTGAATCTGTTCATAAACTACACTTTCAAAAGGTTCAGCTCTTAAAGCTTTATCTGCCTTAAGCTCACCTTCAAGTATAATAACTTTAGAAGGGTCTGCTTCTTTTGTACCATACACAGAAATTGTTGGAAGAGCTTCGCTTATTTCAGTGTCTACATTTCCAAAAAACTTTGTTGCAACAGTTTTTTCTGTTTTAAAGAAACCATACCCTGTTCCGGAAACATCCATTTCTACTGCTGTTGGATAAGTTTTGTTCTTGTTAACTACAAGTGCACCACTACCTGTAACAGTAATTGAACAGCCCCAGCTCATATCTGCTGATATAATGCAACCAATTTCGTTATAACCACTTACATTAATTTTAAAATCGTCGCCCATAGATGTTACGGTAAGAATTTTTTCTGTTTTAAAATTTTTGAGAGTAAGGGTGTTTGTTTTTTCATCATAAGTTATAGTACCCTCATCCTGAACAGGCATAATTTCTGCCATAAAAGCAGGATAAACATAACCCATTTCAAAAGTATCATAGTCAATAACACCTATTGCTGCCATTGCAGTAATATCGCCTATGTTTTCTTCGGTCATATTTTCCCAATCTGTAGGATAAGGACCATTTTGCGCAAATACGCTTATTGGCGTAAGTAATGTTATGAGCATTAAAGTAGCCATAAGCACTGATAAGATTTTTTTCATTCAAATATTCCTCCAAAAATAATTTTGCTATATAAGTTGAGTTACGCACCTCTCCTTAAAATAACACCCAAATTTTACTACATATACAACATTTTGTCAATTACAATTCGTAATAAAAAAATTAAGAAACAATTACAAAAATAGTTTTAAAAAATTCATTTTTCAGTTTACATATTTAAACAGTTGTGATACAATTAATTTATCTATGTTGAAAGGAAAATTTTGTTATGTTACTCGATAAAAAACTTTATATCCCAGACCTTGGTGAAGTTGATGCAACAAGTGGTTTTCACCTTCTTAACAGCACAGAGGACGGCAAGTTTGTAGCTGGTAAGAATGGTGTTGAATTCGTTGTCGCAACAGGTGACCAGAAGGTTGAATTTGTGTCTTTTGGCACACATTCATTAGCATGTGTAAAATCTGCTATTGCTTATCCTGTTTATTACCCTGTTTATCCTGTTAAAACAGAATATCCGTTAAATGCGGTTTTAATGGATTTAGATGGTACAACCGTAAGAAGTGAAGAATTCTGGATTTGGATTATTGAAATGACAACTGCGAGTATGTTAGGCAACCCTAAATTCCAGCTCGAAGAAAGTGATATTCCATTTGTTTCAGGTCACAGTGTATCTGAGCATTTACAATATTGTATTGATAAATATTGCCCTGGTGAATCTCTTGAAAAAGCAAGAAACTTCTATTTCGAACATACTCACAGAGAAATGGAAGAAATCATGCAAGGCAGAGGTAAAGACGGTGCATTCACTCCAACAGAGGGTGTTAAAGATTTCTTACTCGAATTAAAGGATATGGGAATCAAAATCGGTCTTGTTACTTCAGGTCTTTATGAAAAGGCTTGGCCAGAAATTCTTTCTGCATTTAAAACTCTTGGTATGGGTGACCCTAAAGATTTTTATGATGCAATTATTTCGGCTGGTTTCCCACTCAGAAAAGGCTCAGTTGGTACTTTAGGTGAGCTTTCACCAAAACCACACCCTTGGCTTTATTCAGAAACATCTATTGTAGGTCTTGGTGAAGCATTCGCTGACAGAAGCAAAGTAATCGGTATTGAAGACAGCGGTGCCGGTGCTTGTTCTGTAAGACTTGCTGGTTACACAACAATCGGTATTGCTGGTGGTAACATTGAATCAAGTGGTACTAAAGCGGTTTGTACTCACTTCTGTGATACATTCGCTGATATTATGAAAATAATAAAAGGATAAAAGCGAGGTATAAATTTATGGATAACAAAAAGAACGACCAGATACAGTGCCATTTTATATCTAACACCCACTGGGACAGAGAATGGCGTTTTTCTGCAAGAAGAACTCAGTATATGCTCGGCTATATGCTTGATATGCTTCTTGATATTTTAGACAAAAACCCTGATTACAAGCACTTCCACTTAGACTCTCAGACAATGCCTGTTCAGGATTATCTCGAAGTTTACCCAGAAAAGAAAGAAAAACTTCAAAAATACATAAAAGAAGGCAGAATTGCTGTAGGCCCTTGGTTTTGTCTTCCTGATGAATTCACAGTTGGTAGCGAAGCACTTATCAGAAACCTTCTTTTAGGTCACAAAATCGGTAAAGAAATGGGTGGAATCAGCAAAACTGGTTATTCACCTTTCGGCTGGGGTCAGATTTCTCAGCTTCCACAGATTTACTCAGGCTTCGGAATTAACTTTGCATCATTCTATCGTGGTATAAATGAATACAAAGCTCCTAAATCAGAATTTTTCTGGGAAAGTCCAGACGGAACTCGCATTTACGCTTCACGTCTTGCAAAAAGACCTCGTTATAATATCTGGTATGTTGTTCAGAGACCTGTTTATTTCAATCAGACAGACGAAAACAACAGAGATATGGTATGGAATGACAACAACGGCGTATTTAAGTTTATTGACGGTGACTGGAAGTTAGACTACCAGTACACACACCCATTCTATGAATATCATAAAGAAAACGTAAAAGCTCGTGCAGAGCAAGCTATGAAAGAACAGGATAACGACTGGACCACAAATCATCGTTTCTGGTCAATCGGTCATGACTCTTCTTGCCCTGACGAAAGAGAAGTTCAGCTCGTAAAGGACTTAAACGAAGCACTTCCAGAAGCTAATGTATTCCATAGCACATTAAAAGAAATGGAACAAGGTATTATTGACAACTTCAAAGCAGACTCACCTGTATTAAAGGGTGAAATGCGTGACCCTTATACAAAAGGTAGTGTTAGTGAGCTTTGTGGTTGGATTCTTTCTGCAAGAACTTATATTAAACAAGAAAACTTTGACACAGAAAGAAGACTTATAAACTACGCTGAACCACTTGCAGTATTCTCTGCACTTTGTGGTGCTCCTTATCAACAAAACTTTATTGACCTTTCATATAACTACCTTCTTCAGAACCACGGTCACGATAGTATCGGCGCTTGTGGCAGAGACGTTGTTTACGAAGATGTTATGTCTCGTTATAGACAATCAAGAGAACTCTCCATGTGCGTTTATGAAAGAGCATTTATGGACGTTGCTGGTGATATTGACCTTTCAAAATGGGATAGAAACGACGTTGCTGTTGTTCTCTTTAACCCTGCACCATTCAAACGTAACGAAACAGTTAATTTAAGAGTTGAAATCCCTGCAGAATGGAAAGCAGATTCTTTCGAAATTACTGATGATGAAAATAATGTTCTCAAATATCAGGTTATTTCTACAAACAAAGCAAATGCACAAATTATTCAGAATCCTAACGATACTGCAAACGTTCTTCACACAGAGCAATATTACATTGCATTAGAAGTTAAAAACGTTCCACAAATGGGTTACAAAACACTCAGAATCCGTCCTCTTTATAATGTACGTGCTACAACTCCTGTTACACTTGTTAAAACAACAAATGTTATGGAAAATGAATTCTTAAAGGTTTCTTTCAACCACAATGGTACTTATAATGTAATTGATAAAGAAACTTGCAAAGAATACAAAAACTTGGGCTACTTTAAAGACAGCGGTGAAATTGGCAACCCATGGCAGCACATAGCTCCTGAAATTGACGAGGTTTACACTACTCTCGGCGAACAAGCAACAGTTTCACGCATCTATGAAGGCGAATTTGAAACAAGCTACAGAATTAAAATGCGTTGGCACTTACCTGAAAAGAAAGCTGACGACGAAAAAACAAGAAGTGAACATAAGCTTCCTGTTGATATTGAATCTATTGTTACATTAAGAAAAGGTTCAAGATATTTAGAGATTGAAACAACAATCAACAACCGTTGTGAAGACCACTACTTACAGGTTGGCTTCCCAACTGGTATTAAGGCAACTCACGCTGATGCACAAGGTCAGTTTGATGTAGTTAAGAGACCAATCGCTGCTCCTGACTATTCACTTTATGACGAGCCACCAATGACAGAGCATCCAATGAACTCATTTGTAAGCATTACAGATGGCAAAAATGGTGTTGCACTTCTTAATACTGGTCTTAAAGCTTATGAAGCAGCAGACGACGAAGAAAACACAGTATTCCTTTCACTTCTTCGTGCTTACCCACTCAGAATCTGCGTTACTAAAGATATGCAAAACTACAACGATTGGGATAAGGGTTCACAATGCATCGGTAAAAACACATTCCGTTATGCATTTATGCCACACAAAGGCAACTGGGAAGAAGGCAATGTATGGCAAGAAAGCGAACGCTTTAACCTCTACCTTGCAGCTGGTCAGATTGCTCCTACCAGTCACGGTAAAAACGCTACAACTCACTCATTCATTGAATTAAAGACAGAAAACCTTAACATTTCTGCAGTTAAGAAGAGTGAAGATGGCGAGGGTTACATTGTTCGTCTCTTCAACCCATCTGATAAAACTGTTAAAAACTCAATTCGTCTTAATGGTGGCATTGCACCAATTACTGATGTTCAGTCCCCTGTAGAAAGACAAAAAGCAGAGTTCGAATTACCACAATACTCTGGCAAAAAATGGTCACAAATTAAGCTTGTTACTCTTGAAGAGCTTGACCAGGAAGAACTCACAATGTCCGCTGATGGCTTTGTTGATTTTGAAATCACAGGCAAAAAGATTCTTACATTAAAGTTTATCTAAAATAAGTTGTCCCCGAAGCATTTTTGTAAAAATGCTTCGGGGACACTTGTTTTATTTTATAACTGCATATTTAAAAATCTCTTTTGCTTCTTCTTTTGTGAAGCCGTAAACACTTATCGTAGGGCTTTTTCTTAAATCCTTCTTTGATTGAAATTCCAACAGATAAGTATTAAAATCCTCGGTAAATCTCGTCCAACCCCACGCAGAAAACTCATCATTTTCAGCTAAAAGATAATATTCTGAATTAGTTGCATAAGGCATAATGTGATTGAAGCAACCATAGTAAGCACAAGCTGTTGCGTAAGAATCATAAGAGTAGAAAAACTTTACTTCCGGTGGTGCTGTTTTTATTAAAGTTTTGCATACGTTTCTGTCGTAACCTAAAGCAACCTCGGTATTTACACCTAAATTCTCCAGACCTCGTTTTATAACCGACGGCAACATAAGGTATGACTCATACATATCCTTTAACACATTTTCATCTTCATCCCACGAAGGAATACTATCAAGTCCTGTATAATACACAATAATTTTTTTGCCATCTTCATACTTAAACACTAAACTCTGTCCGTTATCACTCACTTCGTATTTACCAAAGTTTTCGTTAATATACATATCAACCGCCTTGTGTGAGAAATTCTTTTTTTCTTTACTACCAATTTCCCAGGTTTCATAATTTTCGGGATAACTGACACCCGAATCTTGAAACGCCTCTTTTGCTACGTAAAGTGGCACTTTAAAAAACGCAACAACCCCAGCAACAATAATTACTGCAAGAATAATTGAAACTGTTTTAATTACTGCTATCTTTTTATCCTTACCAAACTTTTTATTCACCTTTTTAATTAACTCTTGTGAATTATCCTGTTGTGGTTTTACTTTTGGTTCGGTTTTAAGTGTTTCATATTCTTTGTTACAATCCTCGCAGATTTCAAGGTGATTACCGACAATTTCTGTGGTTTCCTTGCTACAAAGGTCATCAATATAAAGTGGTAATAAATCTTTTATTAAAGAACAATTTATTTTACTCATCACTACTCACCCTTTCTTCGATTTGTTTTTTTGCTCTATAATAAGTAACTCTCGCCCAGTTTTCGCTTTTACCGAACACATCAGCAATGACTGAATATGTCATATCACCCAAAGACTTCATATAAAAAACTTCTTTATAAGGTGTTTCTAATTTTACGGCTTCGGATAAAATTCTTCTCACATTTTCGTCTTTAATAATATTTTCTTCAATGCTATTATCCGCCACTAAGTTAGGGTAATCTAAAATATTTTCCATCTGCTTTTTGCGTTTTAAATTCAAGAAAATATTTTTTGCAATACTACAAAGCCACGTTTCAATTTTGCAATCATTTTTAAATGTGTCTATCTTCTTAATTGCATTATAAAAAGTTTCCTGAGTTATATCTTCTGCCAACGTTTCATTAAGACACAATGATAAAGCGTAACTCTTTACATATTTATAATGCAGTTTACACATTTTTTCCAAGTCATCCAAAGCCGTCACCCCTTTCAAAATTTATTTTATATTTCACATTCTCCCGCCCCCCTTTTTGTGCTTTCAACTATTAGACACACAAAAAGGAATTTTGTTACAATTTTTTTCATAATAACATATTCTATGAATTTTCACAAACAAAAAACCGCACAGAAGCACTAACTTCTATGCAGTAATTATTTTTCATCTGTTCTTCCAACGAGATAATCTATTGAAACATCATATACATCAGCTATCTTTGCAAGAATTTCTATTTTAGGTTCTCTTGTCATAAGTTCATAGTTCTGATATGTTTTTTCTGTTATATCACAATAAATAGCTACTTGATTTTGTGTTAAACCTTTTTCTTTTCGTAACTGTCGCAAGCGGTTTGCCAATACTTCTCTCACGCCAACACCTACAATCGTTTGTATTTCTCCTTGACAATGTTAGTATAAAGTATTACAATTACTAATATACCAACAATCGTTGGTGTTTGATTAGGAGTTGATTTTATGGCTGAATTTTGCGTTAAGTGTTGGAACGAATTAAATGGTACTGATAATACTGAAAGTAATTTCATTCTTTCTGAAAATTTAGATTTATGCGAGGGATGTGGAGAATTTAAAAAAGTTATAATAAAAGAACGCAAATTCACATTTTCTGGAACAGTTAAAGATATTATTAAATTCATAAAAAAGAAAATCAACCATTTAACTGGTTGACTTTTTAAGAGTTTGTGTTATAATAAAGATGAAATAAGGCAAACCAAATAGACGGTTAGCCAAAATATAGTTGAAAAATAATCGCTACAATTTGGTCGTTGGGGCGGTTATTTTTTTGTTTTTATGCTTTGAATATAACCAGTTGCTAAAATAAGTATTAAAGCAATAATTGCGAGATATTCCACAGCATCACCCCCTTACTTACATAAAGGGGACAATGCCCCTTCGTAAAGATGGGGCTAACCGCCTATCCGTTAGTGATTCACCTTATTTCTCGTACATAATACCACAAAATGAAATATTTTTCAACAAAATTCAATATTTACTTGCTTTTCACTATTGTATTTTTATAAAAAAAAGAGTATATTTATTAGGTATTGTGTATTTAATTAAAAATTGGTGGTGACGAAATGACTAAAAAGGAAAAGGCTGTAAAAATTTGTGAGCTTTTAAAACAAGATTACCCCGAGGCTATTTGTCAGTTAAACGCAGAAACACCTTTTCAGTTACTCGTTGCAACCAGACTTTCTGCACAGTGTACTGATGCAAGAGTTAATTTAGTAACTCCTGAACTTTTCAAAAAATATCCAACAGAAAATGAACTTTCAGGGGCAGATATAAAAGACGTTGAAAATTTAATTCATTCATGTGGATTTTACAGAGCCAAAGCAAAAGATTTAGTTGGCATGGCAGAATTAATAAAAACAAAATATAAAGGTGTTTTACCTGACACTATTGAAGAATTGACTACTCTGCCTGGTGTTGGCAGAAAAACTGCTAACTTAATTGTTGGTGATGTTTATAAAAAACCTGCCGTTGTTGCAGATACTCATGTTATAAGAATTACAAATCTTTTAGGTCTTGTTAACAGTAAAGACCCAAAAGTAGTCGAATTAGAACTTAAAAAGATTCTTCCACCAGAAGAAAGCAACGATTTTTGTCACAGAATTGTTTTGCACGGCAGAAAAATCTGCATTGCAAGAAGACCCAAATGTGACGAATGTATATTAAGTGAAATCTGTAAGAATAAGAAGGATAAAAAATGATTAAAAAATTACTCGCACTCTTGCTCTCTTTAATAATGGTAGTAACACTTTTTAGTGGTTGCTCACTTTTTAAAAATGCAGAGTTTCATATAGGATACACCGACGAAATAGAATCTTTAGACCCTCTTAAAGCAAAGGGTGACGCAGAAACTATGTCCGCTGTAAACTGTTTCGAGGGACTTTTAAAATTCAATCAAAATGGCGAAATTGTACTTTCTGGTGCTACAAAATATTCTATTAGTGGCGATGGCTTGACCTACACATTTTCGTTAAACCCAAAAGCAATATGGTATGTAGCAGAACCCAACGAAGGCATTTTAAATGAAGCTGATTTTGATAACAGGGTTACTGCTCACGACTATGTCTACACTATAAAAAAAGTAATTAAAGAAAAGCTTAAAGGCTACGAAAATTATTCATATATTCGTGGTGTTGAAGAGTATTACGAAGGTGTTGGTGATTTAGATTCAATTTTAGTTACTGCTTTAGATGATTTAACATTAGAGATTATTTTAGTAGAACCACACTCCGAAATTTTAAGCACATTAGCAGAGAGCTCTGGTGCACCATCAAGCGAAAAATTCGCCGCACTCGCTGAGGGTGTTTATGGCACAACAGCTTCTACAATCATTTGTAATGGTCCTTATTATATTGCTGAGTGCAACAAGGGTAAAACATTAGTATTAAAAAGAAATCCAAAATATAAAGGCAGAACGAGAGCAGAAAATGCACAAATAAACTTCAAGCTTGAAAAGAAGCAAAAAAATGTTGTTGCTGGCTTTGCTTCTAATAGCTACGATATTCTTTTGACTGACAGTGCAAACAGAATTGAAAACCCTAATGGCAAAATTATCCCTGTTACAAATACTGTTTGGGGCATTGTTTCAAACTGTTCTAAAGAGATAATGAAAAACGAAAATCTCAGAAAAGCACTTCTTTCTTCTATTGATTATTCAGTCATTTCTACCCCAAAATTTGCAACTGCTATTGCCACTGGCGTTGTTTCGCCCGATTATCTCGTTACAGAGAGGCATTATAGCAGATATTCTATAGAGAACGTCGGTTTTGATACAAGCATTGACAAAGCTGAGGAATATATGGTTTTAGCTTCAACTCAGATTAAAGAAGCCATAAACCTTACTATCTATGTTCCAGACTCACTTGAAGACTCAATGAAAATAATCTGTGATGGTTGGGAGGATTTATTCGGCTCAAATATTACTACAACCATTGTTACTTTCGACCCCAATGACTACGAAACAGTAATTGAAGAAAATAATTATCACCTTGCAATTTTACCTGTTGTGTCAGATTCTTCAACTGCTATTTCTCTTTTGAGAAGCATAAATAAGTCACCTTGCAATTTTACAGATAATACTTATGAATCTCTTTTAAGAGCTGCCGAAGTTTCTTTAAAGGAACCACAAAAAGCAGCCGCAATAAATGAATGTGAAAAATACATAGTTTCAAGTGGCGTTGTTGTTCCTCTTTACTTAGCATCAAGCGATATTTACTTGAATGATGGTGTTACCGGCATTTATAACACCACCGCAAAAAATGCTATTTATTTTAATTTAGGAGATAAAAAGAGTGGCAACTAAAACAAGATTTCAAAAAATTTATTTTTATTTTTCATTGACAATTGTTCTCGCACTTTTCGTTTTAATTTTCTGCCTTTCTCATCAGAGTGGCGAAGATTCTACCGAAACAAGTGGTTGGTTTACTGCTCTTTTAAATTTTGTTTTCCCATTCGAGCTAACTGAAAACTTTGTAAGAACACTGGCGCATTTTTCAGAATTTGCTTGTCTTTCATTTTTTATGAACAACTTATTTGTTGCTTATAAAGAAAAACTTATGCCAGTTTTTGCTATTGCCTTATCATTTTTCTATGCAATAACAGACGAAATCCACCAGATTTTCATTCCTGGCAGAGCTTGTCAATTTTTAGATATGATGGTAGACCTTGGTGGAATTGTTTCAGGGATGACAGTATATGCAGTAATTTATATCACAGCAAGAAAAACGATAAGTAAATTCGGAATGCGTAATTCGTAAAATTAGGAATTAGGAAATAGGAATTAGTTAAAACAAACTACATTCTCTCATCAGATTAAATTCTGGATGAAAGAATGTAGTGTTTTTTATAATATTAAAATAGCGTCGCAGACCCTACAATTCCGAATTACGCATTACGCATTCCGAATTATTCATCTTCCCAACAACGTATTAATCTCCACTTCCGTGTTCTTCGCCCAATCATATTGCTCCATATACTTACCAAAATACTTTGTACTATCTTTTGTATTCACAAGGTCGTAGTAATCGCAAGTAAATGTTGTTTTATCAACACTTCTTTGGTTACGGCTATCAATGAGCATTTCAGAAACCCCAGCTTCTTCAAGAGTTGTTCTTAAAGATTTTAAAACCTTTCTAAAAAGCGACTGCACAGTTTCGTTATATTCTCTACCTTCCCAAAGAATACTTACGGCTTGTTCTGTACTGACAGTACCACCATTTCTATCAATGAGAAGCGCTAAAAGTTCTTTTGCCTTTGCACTTGAGAATGTAAGAGATTTGCCATCAACAAAAACATCAAAATAACCAAATGTTTTAACAAAAATATGACTTGTTACTTCAATGTCCTTAACAAGTAAAGCTTTGTCATAAGCTTGTCTTATTCTCTCTGGCTCATAAGGCTTTAAAACATAGTCAACTGCGTCTGCCTTAAATGCCTCAAGTGCATATTCAGAATAACCAGTTGCAAAAATAATTCTTGTATTTTTAGAAGTTTCTTTAATTCTTCTTGCAAGCTCAATTCCCTTGATAACAGGCATTTCAATATCCAAAAATGCAATATCAACCTTATTACAAGCAACAAAGCCCAATGCTTCTATAGGATTGTTGAACTTTACAATTTCATCCGTAATTCCTACTTCTCTGCAAGTATCTTCAAAATCTTCCAAAGCGAGAAATTCATCATCCACTGCCATTATTAACATTCTGATAACCTCGTTTCATCATTTTTAGGAATTTTGACAAGAACCTTAGTACCTACGCCTACTTTACTTTCTACCTCTACAGTAGCTTTCAGCATTTCTTTAAGTCTTGTTTTAATATTACTTACACCAACGTGTGAACGTCCATCATCTTCAGCAGGTTTCTTATTTGTATCAAAACCTACACCATCATCTGAAACATCAACGTAGAAGAAATCTTCGTCGTCATAAGTTTTTATTGTAACCGTGCCACCCTCTGGCTTTTGGTTTATTCCATGCTTAATAGCATTCTCAACTATCGGCTGGATTGTAAGTGGCAAAATCACAAAATCTTTACATCTGATATCATAAACCACGTTAAGCCTGTTGCCAAAACGATGCTGCTCAATATCCGTGTAATTCGCAACATGGTCTAGCTCTTTTTCAACAGGTAGTGGTGTTTTCTGTGTTAAGGAATCCATATTTGCTCTTAAATATTTTGAAAACTTAACAACAACCTGCTCTGCAGTTTTCGGGTCTTTCTTAATAAGGTATTTAATAGTGTTAAGTGCATTATACAAGAAGTGTGGTTTAATCTGACTTAACATAAGTCGCATATTTATATCAGCAAGCTCTTCTTTTAATTCTGCTGCATGCATTTCTGCAACATAAGCCTCGCCAATTCTTACAATCTGCACCAAAAGAACTATAAGAATAAATGCTGTACCTGCAACAGGAAAAACAAATTCAACATTTTTGGAAATATAGCCATTAATATAATAATTATCAATAACAAGACTTGCTACAAGAATACAGGTTGCAATTAAAAACGGTATTGAAAAACGCTTTTTCTTTGCCACTTCAACTGAGATTTTATAAATAAGATAAATATCTATTATGTAAGAAACAGCCTGCAAAAACATATAATTTGCAGAGTCATATATAATTTCGGTTAAGAATTGTGGCACAAATACACACACTAAAAATAGTCCTGAAACAAACACCATAAAATTATCAGAAATCTTAAGCTTCAACGACCTTGAAGTATGCATAAGAAGCGACAATTTTATTATGTATGTAGTGGCATATATAAATGAAAGAATGATTTCGTAGCTTAAGCCAAAGAAAAAATAATTTGCAACTAAATAACCGTTACCACTTATTAGAATTCTGAACATAAAAGCTATGCAAAGAACTATAAGCCAGAAAAAACGACCATCTTTAAATGCTACAATACTTATTGCTAATATAGACAACATAAACATTGCAACTACGCCAATAATGAAAAACCTGAACACAAGAAGCGCCGTCATATTGCTCATATAATGTTCGTATTCAATTAACACCGGCAAGACCGTTATTCCGCTTGAATGTTGGCACGAAACTTCAATTACAACCTCATATTCACCATTTTCAGAATAATTAAGGCTTATCGGATAGTTTTTAGTTTGAGCATTCGAAAGATTTGAATTTCTGATACTTCCCTCAGTTCCACAGTTAGTAGAAACCAGAACACCATCAATATAAACTCTGTAAGCACCCGGTAAATTGGGTAGTGTTATAATAATACTGGCACCAGATTCAATATTTTTCAACACTTTTCTGTAGCTTGCATAACCACCACTATCTAGGCGATTACCATTCACTTCATAGGTTGTCCATGCAGAAGGCAAGTCAACTGTTAAATCTGGAGTATATAATTTATGACCCTCGCTCACCATAAGCTCTTGCCAGTAAAATTCCCAATCATCTGTTATATAAGTAGCTTTGTCTGAAAAGACTGTATATATATGCTTTTCTTCTTCGATTTTTAAATTCATTGCATCAGCTGCTTTAGGCAGAAAATAATATGACATCGGCAACCAGAATGAAATTATCGCAGTAAGAATAACGCTAATAAGAAAGATTGCAATTTTTGTATTTTTAGTTTTAAATTTCATCTTCTTCATCACAAACCTCACCGCCTACATTTTATTATACTATAATCAACACTCAAAATCAATAAAAATTCTCGAAATGTTTTCGGAATATTCCCGAAGTTAATTATTGAAAAAAACTTCGATTTATGTTATATTTAAAGGTAGTTTTGAAATAATAGATATTAGATAGATTTTATTTGAAAGTAGGTTTTATTTATGATTAACAATGACGAAAGAATTGCAATAATAAATAAACACTTAAAAAATGGTATAGAAATTCCTTGTTTTGACGGTGTAATTATTGAAGAAACCGTAAAATTGGAAAAAGGCGTTGTAATTATGCCTGGTACTATTCTTCTTGGTGAAACTGAAATAAAAGAAAACAGCGTAATCGGCCCTAATTCATATATAAAAAACAGTAAAATTGGTTCTGGCACAACACTTAACAATACACAATGCTACGATTCACAAGTTGGCAACAACGTTTCAGCTGGTCCATTTGTTCATATAAGACCAAATTGTAAAATAAACGATAACGTTCATATAGGTAATTTTGTTGAAGTAAAAAACTCTACCGTTGATGAAGGCAGTAAATTACCACACTTGCTTTATGTAGGTGACAGTGATGTTGGTAAAGATGTAAACTTCGGTTGTGGCTGTGTTACTGTTAATTACGACGGCAGAAATAAATCAAGAACCACTGTAAAAGACGGTGCGTTTATTGGCTGCAACACAAACCTTATTGCACCTGTTACAATTGGTGAAAATGCTTTCACTGCAGCTGGCAGTACAATTACAGAAAATGTGCCAGACAACGCACTTTCTGTAGCAAGAGCAAAGCAAACCAATAAAGAAAACTGGGTTAATATAAAAAAACCATATAAAAGACAGCATCAGGAGTTAAAATAAAAAATGTTTAAATTTGCAAAACAAAAAAGCACAGGAAATATAGAATTCTTAATCGTGGGACTTGGTAACCCAGGCAAAAAGTATGAAACTACTCGCCACAATGCAGGCTTTATGTGTATAGATAAGCTTTCTGAGGAAGAGCGTGTTGATGTTAAAAAACTCAAATTCCACGCTCTTATTGGAGATGGTTACATAGATAATCATAAAGTTATTGTTATGAAGCCACAAACTATGATGAACAACAGTGGTCAGGCTATCAAGGAATGTGCTGACTTTTACAAAATACCTGTTGAAAACATAATTGTTATTTATGACGATATTTCATTAGAACCTGGAAACCTGAGAATAAGAAGAAAAGGTTCTGCCGGTGGTCACAACGGAATTAAAAGTATTATTTCTCATTTAGGTAGCGAAAACTTTCCAAGGGTTAAACTAGGTGTAGGTGCAAAGCCACATCCTGATTATGATTTGGTTGACTGGGTTTTGGGGTCATTCCCAAAATCTGAAATGAAATCAATAGACGAAGCGTGTGAAAATGCATACAACGCAATAAAAATAATGTTAAGTGGCGATATTGACGCTGCTATGTCTAAATACAACAGTTAGAGTGGTAAAGTATATATGTCTTGTTACTCAAAGCTCCTAAAAAATTCAACTGAATACAATGAGCTTTTAAAGGCAATTGAAGCTTCATTATTGCCATCTGGTGTTACTGGTCTTCCACCATCACCAAAAGCGCATTTGATACATTCGCTTTGCGTGGATACTTCTCGCAGAGCTCTTGTCGTTTTACCTAATGAAGCTATGGCTTCTCGACTAGTTAGTGATATAAATGAATTTTCTGGTAATGGAAAAAAAGCCTATCTTTACCCAGCCAGAGATTATTCATTCAACTCATCTGAGGGTCAATCGAGAGAATTTGAACAAGCAAGAATTAAAACACTTTGTAAAATAATAAATGAAGACTATTCTGTTATTGCTTGTTCAGCCGAAGCAGCTCTCCAATTAACTATTACACCTGAAGAGTTAAAAAAGAGAACAAAAGCAATTGATAATTCAACTACAATAACACCTGAAGAGCTTATTTGCACACTTGTATCGGCTGGCTTCAAACGCGCTGACACGGTAGAGGGTGCTGGTCAATTTGCCCATCGTGGTGGAATAGTTGACTTCTTCCCTGTCAATTCTGAAAGACCTGTTCGTATTGAACTTTGGGGCGACAGCGTTGATAATATTTCTGAATTTGACCCATCCACACAAAGAAGAACCGATATTTTGGATTTTGCAGAAATCACCCCTGCTACTGAAATTCTTTTTGACAGCGATGAAATCTTAAAAGAAAAAATAGAAGAATTTTATAACAAGGTTTCTGGTAAAGGTAGCGTAAAAGTAAAACAAAATCTTTTAAAGGATATTGATAGCTTAAGCAGTGGTGTAAGAATTGCTTCTTTAGACAAATATCTCAATTTAGCATATAAAAACCCTGCTTCTATCTTTGATTTTTGTAAAGGCGATTTACTTTACATTTGTGAAACTGCCAGTGTAAAAGAGAGTGCCGTGAACACTCATAAATTGATGCTTGAAGAGATAAAAGCACAGTTTGAAAACGGCATTTTAACAAAGGGACTAGATCGCATAACCCTTGATATACATGAGTTTTTTGCTCTTTACGAGGATTGTAAAGCTATTTACCTTGACAGTCTTCCCAGAGGTAGTTTTGACACACCGGTTAAAACACTCACAACATTCAACACACAGCAATTACCTATCTGGAATGGTACTCTTTCAGTTTTGCTTGATGATTTACGTCCGGCTCTCAAAAAAGGTATTACCTGTATAGTAAATGCTGGCACAGAAAAGGCTGCAAAAGGTCTTGTTGAAGCACTTGAAGCAGAAGATATTAAAGCGATTTATTTAGGTGCATTACCAGCAGAATTCCCACAAAAAACTGTAAGTGTTACCTGTGGTGGTATTTCAAGTGGTTTCACCTACCCTACTGAAAAATTTATGATTTTCACTTATGGCAGGGTTACAAGTACTACCAATATTAAACGCAGAAAGTCATTCAAAGCCGCTGACGCTATAGGAAGCCTTGAAGAATTAACACGTGGCGATTACGTTGTTCACTCTGTTCACGGCATCGGTATTTTTGAAGGCATTCAGAAAATGGAAGTCAGCGGACTTATAAAAGATTATATTAAAGTAAAATATGCTAAAGGTGACACGCTTTATGTGCCAGTTACTCAGCTTGACTTAATTTCTAAATATATTGGTCCTAAGGAAGAACAAAAAACGCTGAAGCTTTCTCGTCTTGGTGGTCAGGACTGGGAAAAAGCAAAAGCACGAGTAAAAGCTTCTGCTAAAAATATGGCTAAAGAGTTAATCCAGCTTTACTCAAAGCGTTTAAAAACAAACGGCTTTCAATTCTCAGAAGATATTGACATGCAAAATGACTTTGAAAGACGCTTTGAATTTGAAGAAACAGAAGACCAATTACGAACAATAAGAGAAATCAAAAACGATATGCAAAAGCCACACCCTATGGACAGACTTCTTTGTGGTGATGTTGGCTTTGGTAAAACCGAAGTTGCTCTTCGTGCTGCATTTAAATGTATTGCAGACGGTAAACAATGTGCAATTTTAGTTCCTACAACTATTTTGGCTTTACAGCATTACAATACAATAATGAAGCGTTTTGAAGGATTTCCTATTAATGCCGATATGCTTTCACGTTTCAGAACGCCTAAGCAACAAACTGAAATTATAAAAAAATTAAAACGTGGTTCATTAGATATTATCGTCGGTACACACAGACTTATTTCAAAAGACATACAATTCAAAGATTTAGGTCTTATAATAATTGACGAAGAACAGCGATTCGGCGTAGGTCAGAAAGAAAAACTCAAGGAATTATATCCACAGGTTGACTGCCTCACACTATCTGCAACACCTATTCCAAGAACTATGAATATGGCTATGTCAGGAATTCGTGATATGTCGGTTATTGAAGAAGCTCCGCAAGACCGTTTCCCTGTTCAGACTTATGTTTTAGAGCACGACTGGGGAATACTCGCAGAAGCTATGAAAAAAGAGCTCAGGCGTGGTGGTCAGGTTTATTATCTACACAACAAGGTTGAAGATATTGAACGTACTGCCATAATGATTAGAGAATTGATTCCTGATGCTAACATTGGCGTAGCACACGGCAAAATGACAGAAGATGCACTTTCAGATGTGTGGCGTTCGCTTCTCGAAGGCGAAATTGACATTTTAGTTTGCACGACTATAATAGAAACTGGTATCGATGTACCTAACGCTAACACACTTATTATAGAGAGTGCAGAAAATATGGGGCTCAGCCAGCTTCACCAGATTCGCGGCCGTGTTGGTCGTTCTTCAAGACGTGGTTTTGCATTTTTAACATTCCGAAAAGATAAAAACCTTTCAGAAATTGCTACCAGACGACTTGAAGCAATTAAGGAATACACCGAATTCGGCTCAGGCTTTAAAATTGCTATGCGAGATTTAGAAATCAGAGGCGCAGGCAATCTTTTAGGTGCAGAACAACATGGTCACATGGAAACTGTCGGTTATGATATGTATATGAAAATTCTTTCAGAAGCCGTAAGTGAAGAAAAGGGAGAATCACCAAAATCACTTTCTAAAGAATGTCTTATTGATATAAGAATTGATGCACACATTCCAGAAAAGTATATTGAGAGTCTTCCTCAAAGACTTGCAATTTACAAACGTATTGCAGATATAAGAAATGACGATGATGCTTCTGATGTATTAGATGAGCTTATAGACCGTTTTGGCGACCCACCAAAGAGCGTAGAAGGTCTTATTAAAATTTCACTTTTGAGAAATACTGCAGCAGATTTGGGTATTTACGAAATAGGTCAGAAGGCTGATAACGTTCTGCTTTATTCTCAGAATATTGATATGCATAAGGTTTCACTTTTAGGAAAATATATGCGTGGCAGAATAATGGTTTCAGCAGGTGTAAAGCCTTATATTTCGATTAAAGTTTTACCGAAGCAATCCCCTGTTGATGCTATTAATGATGCACTCACAGTTATGAAAAAGGATATTGAAAAACAAACAGAAGGAGAAAAATAAAATGACTTACACTTATAAAACACAAGGAACTTGTTCAAGAAAAATTACTTTCGATTTAGAAGACGGCATTGTAAAAAATGTTAACTTTGAAGGTGGATGTAATGGTAACTTAAAGGGTATTTCTGCTCTTGTTGAAGGCAAAGAAGCAGAAGATGTTATAAAAATGATTTCAGGCATTACCTGCGGTTTTAAATCAACCTCTTGCCCAGACCAATTAGCACGTGCTTTACACGAAGCATTAAATTCATAAAAGAAAGGACTTTTAAATATGAAATATCTTGTTTTAATTGCAGACATTGATGAATTTAACCCTTGCAAAAGCTCTTTAGGCGATTTAGTTAAGAAAGAATATAAAATAAAGCATATGCCTGCTTTTGACTTCAGCTACAACAACCACGAAGTTACTGCTGTTTGCTTTGGTATTGGTAAAGTTAATGCTGCCATTGGTGCTTCTTTAGCACTTACGCTCGGTGAATATGACGGTGTAATTAATACCGGGTGGAGCGGTGCTGTTTCAGGCGTAAAAAAAGGTGAAATCATCGTTTCTGACTCTTGTGCTGAATGTGACTTTGACTTAACACCAATCGGAAGATTACCAGGACAGAAGCCTGGTCAGGATGAATACATATATAAATGTGACTCTGCCTTGGCAAACAAAGTAAAGGCTATTGACGGCTTTACTCACGGGAAGCTTGGCACAGGTGACTTTTTCTTAACAGATAAAGAAAGACGTGACAAATACAAAGATATATTTGAAATAAAAGCATTCGATATGGAAAGTGGTGCTTTGGCTGCTGCTTGTTACCTTTTAGGTAAAGTGCCTTTTGTAAGTATCAGAAAAATTTCTGACAGTGCAGACGATGTTGCTATTGATGAATACACTAATTCACTTAATAGCGATTTGACCGCGTTTTCGGATATAATTTTAAAAGTACTTGAAAACATATAAGGAGAATAAATTATGGGGCTTGATATTTATACTGGAACACTGACACGATATTACACACACAACTGGAAAACAGTAACTGAAGTTTGGTGTGAAAAATATGGCTATACATACAATGTTGTAGGAAATGAAGATGTTGGAGAAAAACTTTCACCAGAAGAAACTCTTGAAATCACTACTGAATGGCAACAGCAGATTTTATCTGGTTTAAAAGATGTATTAGGAGAAGTTCCTGCCTGGAATGAAGATTACGAGCAAACACCTTATTATACAGAAAAGCCTGACTGGGATGCTTTAAATGCTTTACTCCTCTATATTTCCGCAAAAATGACAGACGAAATAGTACCAGAAATCGTTAATAAAAATTTTGATCTTTATGAACATCCTTTATATAAAAAATTCCTTAGTGAACAAAAAAGTGCATTTTCATTATTTCATGGAGATGGTTGGTGGCTACCAATTAAAGATGCTTTCATTTTTAAATATCCATTACCAACAGGAACTGAAAATATAATTTCTACTGTAGGAATGTTGAAAAATGAACTTGAAGCAATTAACAATCTGGAGTGGAAAGCAGATAAAGAAACTATTTTAAGTTGGATTTCAACAGAAGGCTACCCAACTGATTCTGTAATAGAAAATGATGGAACAGTTAAAGATATAGCTAATCATGAGCAATATGATACCATTTCTCTTGCAAAATTCGCCTTTGCCATTCTTTATAATATGGTAGAATTTTCACTTAAAAATGGTACGCCTATAATATACGATTACTAAATCGAAAAATACTTTCGAGTGCAAAACATAAACCCTGCCGATTATTACCGACAGGGTTTTTATATTAAGCAAAATCGCCTGAGGTGGCTATTCTGTGGGTAAATTCTCATTCAAAATCTACCACCGCCCCTGATTATTGCGAATTTCACTTAATATATCTTATGATAAAAATAAAAATCCGTGAGAAAATTCTCACGGATTTTATATATTTTTTTAATCCTCAAACTTAGAAATAAATTCTTTAGTTCTGTGTGATTTTGGATTATCGAACACTTCCTCTGGTGTGCCCTCTTCTTCAATTACGCCGTTATCCATAAAAATAACCTTTGAAGAAACTGCTTTTGCAAAAGACATTTCGTGAGTAACAATAACCATTGTCACCTTTTCTTCTGCAAGGCTTTTAATAACCTTTAAAATTTCACCAGTGAGCTCTGGGTCAAGTGCAGAGGTTGGTTCATCAAAGAAAAGAACTTTTGGTTCAAGCATTAAAGCACGAGCAATAGATACTCTCTGCTGTTGACCACCAGAAAGCTCACAAGGATAGCTTTCTAACTTTTCTAAAAGACCAACTTTACCTAAAATATCTTTAGCCTTTTCATCAATTTCTGCATTGATTTTTGCTTTATTCTCTTTGTAATCTGGCAATTCTTTAGCCTGTAGCTTTGCCGCAAGAGTAACATTCTCTAAAACATTATATTGCGGAAAAAGGTTAAAATTCTGAAAAACAAGTCCAACTAAAAGCTGTTTTCGGCGTTTTTCCTTTGGGTCTTCTTTTTTTACGCTATTTTCGCCATCAAAAAATATTTCTTCTGCTACTTTTATAAAACCACTATCAGCTGTTTCAAGCTGATTTATGCAACGCAGAATCGTCGTTTTACCACTACCAGAAGAACCAATAATGCTTAACACTTCACCTTCGTCGAGTGTAAAACTTACACCTTTTAAAACTTCGGTCTTCCCAAAGCTCTTCTTTAAATCTTTTACTTCGAGTATAGACATAATTAAAAGCTCCTTTCAGACCTTATAGTAATCAAGTTTCTTTTCAATCTTATTGAATAAGACTGTAAGAACGCCGTTGAATACAAGGAAATAAACACCTGTATAGAAAAGTGGCCATATAAGTCCACGACCAGAAAATCTTTCTGCCGCCATCAAAATCTCAGAAACAGCAATAATTCTGGCAAGTGAAGTATCCTTAACAAGTGTAATAATTTCGTTACTCATTGGTGGCACAATTCTTTTTACCACCTGAAAAAGAACAATCTTGAAAAATGTCTGGGATTTAGTAAGACCTAAAACCTGACCAGCTTCATATTGACCTTTCGGAATACTTTCAATACCACCTCTGAAAATTTCAGAAAAGTAGCAAGCGTAGTTAATTATAAATCCGATTAAAGCTGCAGTCATACGCGATTTAAACGGAACACCAAAAACAAGACCAGGAACGTAAAAAACGACAAAAAGTTGGAGCATCAAGGGAGTACCCCTGATGATCCAAACTATTGTTTTAGTAATGTACTTAACTGGTCTGAATTTAGTCATTGAACCAAAAGATATTACAAGACCCAACGGAATTGAGAAAATGAGTGTAAAAACAAAGATTTCACAGTTCTGCAAAAAGCCTTCTAATAAATCCAAGGTAACCTGACTGAATGTCATTCTAATTCACACCTTTTCTTATTAGACATTATCTTACTTCGCAATAACCTGCTCTTCTAATTTATATTTAGCAGCGATTTTTGCAAGAGTGCCATCGTTAACAAGTTCTGTAATAGCAGCGTTAACTTTATCGTCAACGTCTGAATCTTTTCTGAAAGCGATACCATATTGTTCATCAGCAAATTTGAATGTATCAACTACTACAAGGTCAGCAAAGTCAGTGCCTTCACCAATCATACCAATTGAGCAAACGTAGTCAACAACACAACCATCAGCAATACCTGAAGCTACTTCTGTGAATGCTTTTGCCTGAGTATCAACAGCTGTATAGTTTGCTTCAGCGAAGAAAGCTTCTTTATTAACAACTTCTTCACCTGCTGATTCTTTTTCAGCTACAATGTTAAGACCTTTACCACTTGAGAGAATCTTCATATCCTCTAACTTGTCTTTTTTAACAACAAGAACTTGCTTATTTGCAAGGTAAGGAGTAGAAATATCCATAGCTTCTTCTCTTTCTGGAGTGATTGTCATACCATTCCAGATACAGTCAATACTCTTACCAGCAAGCTCAGTTTCTTTAGCAGTCCAGCTGATTTCCTGGAATACAGGTTCAACACCTAATTTTGCACATACTGCAGTTGCGAACTCTGTTTCAAAACCAACTAATTCATTGTTTTCATCAAAATAGTTCATTGGCGCAAAATATGTAATACCAATTGTTAATTTACCTTTTTCCTGAATATACTCGAAATCTGACTGAGGCTCTTCTTTACCGCCACAAGCAGCAAGAGTAGCAACAACGCCAACAACAAGAACAAGGCTTAAAACTAATGCTAATACTTTTTTCATTTTGTTTACCTCCAAATTCGAAGATTAAATCTTCTTTTGTGTTAACATATTATCACATCACTGCGCTAAAGTAAAGTCTTTTTTCTCAAATTGTTATTTTGAATAAAAAACCCCTGACAATAATATTAAGTTTATACAATTATAACATTGTCAAAAATCAAACTGAGTGATAAAATTTATTCAAAATAACGACCTATTGAAAGGAGCGTCATTATGAAGCTTTTAGTTATCATTTTAAACAAAACAGAGTGTCTTGAAGAGCTTTTAGAAGCCTTTACTGAAAACAACATTTCTGGTGCTACAATTATTGATAGTAAGGGTATGCTACAAGAATTATATGAGCATGATGAATTCAAATTTATTGGTTCATTAAGAAGTCTTTTTAACCCAGAACACACAGAAAACAAAACAATTCTTATGGTTACTAAAGAAGAACGTGTAAAAGAAATTTCAAAAATTACAAACGATGTTACCGGTGGTTTAGATAAGCCTGACACAGGTATTCTTTTCACCTTGCCTATTGATTACTTGGAGGGACTTTCACACTGATGTTATCTTCACTCTCTCTTAATACATTTATGAATTTAGGTATTATGATTTTCGTTGGTATGGCTGTTGGCAGACTTATGAAGCTCATAAAATTACCTAACGTTACCGGTTATTTAATAGCTGGTCTTTTAATCGGACCTGGTGTTTTAGGTCTTTTATCTGAAGAATTCGTCGAGGGAATTGCAATAATTTCAGACTGTGCCTTAGGTTTTATTGCATTTTCTATTGGTAACGAGTTTAAAATAAGCTATTTTAAGCGTGTTGGCTCTACACCTATAGTTATTGCCTGTCTTGAATCATTCTTTGCTGTTCTTGTTGTTGTTTTAGCATTAATGGCTACTGGTCACTCAACAACATTTTCACTTGTGTTAGGCTCTATTGCAGCAGCCACAGCACCAGCAGCAACAATTATGGTTATAAAGCAATACAAAGCAAAGGGGCCTGTTAGTGAAACACTTCTTTCAGTTGTTGCAATTGATGATGCTACAGCACTTGTTATGTATTCGCTTTCAATTGCACTTGCAAGTGCCTTAGCTGGCACAGCAGCTTCAGCCAAAGAGTTAGTTTTAGCTCCTTTAATTGAAATTGGCGGTGCATTAGTCGTTGGTGCTTTATTAGGATTTATATTCTTAATACCATTAAAATTCTTTAAAAAAGACGGCAACAGAATGGCTCTTATAGTCGGATTTATTTTCTTCGGCTTAGGTCTTTCTGAAATTTGTGGATTCTCTTCACTTCTTTTCTGCATGGCTATGGGTGCAGTAATTGCAAATATGTCAAACGATGTAGGGCACATTATGAAGCTTTGTGATAAGATTACACCACCTATATTTATGCTTTTCTTTGTTGCTAGTGGTGCAGATTTAAAGCTCTCGGTTCTCCCTGCTGTAGGTGTTGCAGGTGTTATTTACATAGTATTCAGGGTATTCGGCAAAATGCTCGGTGCTACTCTCGGTGCAGTTATGTGTAAGGCGGATAAAAATATTAAAAAGTATTTGGGACCAGCACTTATTCCACAAGCGGGTGTTGCAATAGGTCTCTCACTTGCTGCAGCTAACGTATTACCAGAATATGCAAAAGAAATAAGAACTATAATTCTTTGTGGCACATTTGTTTATGAACTTGTTGGCCCTGCTGTTGCAAAAATCTGTCTTAAAAAGGCAGGAGAAATCAAAGAAGCCTAACATAAAAGAAGAAACAGACACTACTCTGTGTCTGTTTCTTCTTTTAATAATTTATCATCCTTCGCTTTTTTAAGTGTAACAATAAGAACTACAATAGAAACAACTAAAAGAACTGAGAGAACTGCTATATAAACAGTTTTCTTTGTTTGCAATTCCTGTTCTTCTTCCTCATTCACAACTTCGCCATATACATTCGTTTCATCAAGATAAGTAATATCTGTAAAACGCTCGCTGACATCTATTGGTAATTCAACACTAGCACTTACAGGAACTATAAAAAGTGAAACGCAAGAAATAACCACAAAAATTATTGATAATAATTTTATTTTCATAATACATCACCTAATTTAGAAAACCATCTCAAATGAGATGGTTTTTTAAAATTAATATTGGAATTCAGAATACTTACAAGTATTAAGAAGCTGACCTGAAAGAGCAATATCACCGATAAGAGAAATCTTAGCATTAGCATTGATATCAACAGTAGCAAAGTGACCAAGAGAAACGAATTTGCCATCCTTTGTCATTTCAGCAACAATTTTATAGTCGTTATATAAAACTGATTTGCTGTTAACAGCTTTAATAACTGAAATACCATCGATTGTTTCCTGAATACCTTCCCAGAAAAGAATTGAGCTAGTAACCTGTGCTAAGAAACTTGATTCTTCATTCATAGGAGTATCTTCATCCATCATAATGATTGTAATTTCATAGTTACCGTTAGGAAGGTCTTTCTTTGTAGCGCTTGCAACTTTTGATAAGTCTGTAAGAGTACAATCAGGGAATCTGTTTTTAGCATCGTCTGAACCTTTAGCCTGAACCTGAACCTCTGCATCTGCTTCTTTTGTCATAAAGCCATCTATAATTGGTTTAAGAACTGTACCCGCAGCACCCATATTGAGAACTGGGAGTTCCTGGAATTCTATTTTATTATAAGCTGCTTTACCTGTGGTTGCCATTTCATGAGCAGATTTCTTATAGAAATTAAATGTTTGTTCTTTAGTCCACTGCTTTGAATCAGCGTTTGCGTTAGTGTTCGTATTTGTATTTGTGTTAGTATTCGTATTTGTGTTAGTATTTGTATTCGTGTTTGTATTAGTGTTAGTGTTTGCGTTGGTATTTGTGTTAGTATTTGTGTTTGTGTTAACATCTGTATTAGTATTAGTGTTAGTATTTGTGTTTGTGTTAACATCTGTATTAGTATTTGTATTAACATTAGTGTTGTTATTAGTGTTTGTGTTAGCATCCGTACCAGGAGTAACAGTCTGGGTTTGTGCACCTGTGCCACCTTTTGCAAGAATAACAACTGAAGCTATTGAAACAGCATTACTTGTAATAATTGTGAAAAACAAAGCAATACTGAGAATAATAGCAACTACTTTTAAATCTGAACTTTTCATTGGAACTATACCCCTTTCAATTTCTGCCCACAGCAATAGGCATATTACTCAATAGTAATAGATTACATTAATTTCCCAAAAAAGTCAATACTTTATTTAACATATTGTCAGATATAACAAAAAAGACCAACTCGTTTGCACGAATTGGTCTTATGTAAATCATATTACAAATTAATATTGGAAATCGTAATATTTAGCATTAAATTCAAGTTCACCTGAAGCATTAATTGAACCATTAAGGTTAGCTTTGATATAACCTACACCCCTATGAGTGATATCAACGAACTGACCTTTTGAGTTAAGTGTAGCTGTAATTGTGTAATCAATATATCTGATTTCACCGTCAAGACTCTTAACAATAGAAATATTTTCTGCTTCCTTCAAAACGTCTTTCATATCAAGGAATTCTTTTGACATTTTAACAAGACCGTCTGTTTCCTGATATGAAGGGTTAACTTGTTCATTCATAACGATTGTAACAATGTATTTATCGCCCTGTTTCTTTGCTGTTGCGCTCTTTACATATTTCTTATCACAGTCACTTGGAGGCATACGGTTTTTAGCATCGTCTGAACCTTTAGCGTTAGTCTTAACTTCAGCTTCCTCTTCTGTTGTCATAAAGCCAGCGATAATTTTCTCAATCGCACTACTGAGCACACCGAGACCTTCGATTTTTAAAATTTTCTGCCAACCAATTTTGTTATAACCAGCTGCACCCTTTTGGTTGATTTCTTTAGCAGCCTTTTGGTAAGCACCAAGTGGGTCTTTTAAAATTGGGTCGTTAGCATCTGCATTGTTGCCAGTATTACCTGTGTTGCCAGTATTACCTGTGTTGCCAGTATTACCTGTGTTACCTGTATTACCGGTGTTACCAGTGTTGCCAGTGTTACCTGTATCACCACTTGGTGTTGTTGCGTCTGGTGTTGTTTGTGTACCAGCATCTGGTGTTGTCTGTGTACCAGCATCTGGTGTTGCAACTGTGCCACCCTGTGGTGTTGTTTGTGTACCCTGTTGAACAGTACCTTGTGGTGTACCTGTCTGAACAGTAGCACCTGTGCCACCTTTTGCAAGAATAACAACTGAAGCTATTGAAACAGCATTACTTGTAATGATTGTAAAGAACAAAGCAATACTGAGAATAATAGCAACTACTTTTAAGTCTGAGCTTTTCATTGGTAAAAATACCCCTTTCGAAATTTCTGGAAAAATCCATATAATTTTTTATATTACAGAATAAAGATACATTAAATCTGAGAAAAAGTCAAGAATTTTTCGACAATTCATTAATTAATTGTAAAGTTTTTTTAAAATTCGTCAAAAAGCCTAACAAAGATTAGATTTTTTGTGCATTCCATATATCTTTTGCATATTCATTAATAGCTCTGTCAGCTGCAAATCTGCCTGAATTTGCAATATTCATAAGCATCATCTGATTCCATTTTTTCTTATCTTTAAATGTTTCAGCCATTTTTTGCTGAGCACGTCTGTAATCTGCAAAATCTGCAAGAACCATAAATGGGTCGTGGTGCATAATAGTACCACTGATATCTGAGAAGTTCTGACCGTTAATTCCACGAGAAATAAAATCAAGCACTTTTCTTATATCTTCATTGTTGTTATAGTAGCTCATAGGGTCGTAGCCACGACTTCTTAAAGAGTTAACCTCTTCTGTTCTCATACCAAATAAGAACATATTATCATCGCCGACTGCTTCGTGGATTTCAACATTAGCACCATCAAGTGTACCAATAGTAATAGCACCATTCATCATAAGTTTCATATTACCAGTACCACTAGCTTCTTTACCAGCTAAAGAAATCTGCTCTGAAACATCTGCCGCCGGCATAAGCTTCTCAGCATTACTTACGTTATAATCCTCAACATAAAGAACCTTGAGTCTGCCTTTAACATCAGGGTCATTATTAATTAAATCAGCAAGTGCTAAAATAAATGAAATAATCCTTTGTGCTACGTGGTAACCAGGAGCAGCCTTTGCACCGAATATATATGTGTGTGGTGTAAACTCAGCATCCGGATTTTCTTTGATTGTAAGATAATCAAGCACAATATTAAATGCATTGAGGTGTTGACGTTTATACTCGTGAAGACGTTTAACCTGAACATCAAAAATAGAGTTAACATCAAGCTCCTGACCAGTTGTTTTCTTAATAAAGTCTGCAAAATCTTTTTTGTTTTCCATTTTTATTTCTGCTAACTTATTAAGAACGTCTTTATCATTCTTATAATCATTGAGTTTTGAAAGATTATCTGCGTCGTAAACGAATTTGTCGTTACCTAAAAGCTCTTTCAAGTATGAAGTAAGTCTTGGGTTTGCCTGACAGAGCCAACGTCTGTGAGCAATACCATTAGTAACGTTTGTGAATTTATCTGGCATTAAGCGGTAGAAATCGTTAAAGAGTGAATCTTTAAGAATCTGGCTGTGAAGACCAGAAACACCATTAACACTGTGACATGTAGCAACACAAAGGTTTGCCATTCGAACAACGCCACCCGAGATAATTGCAGTTCTTTCAACGTAATCAGCGTCGTGAGTTGTTTCCCAGATATAAGCTCTGAAGCGATTGTCAATTTCTTTAATAATTTCATAAACACGCGGAATAAGTCTCTTAACAAGCTCTTCACTCCAACATTCAAGTGCTTCGCTCATAACTGTGTGGTTGGTGTAAGCCATTGTTTTTGTAACAATATTCCATGCTTCATCCCAGCCATAGCCACATTCATCGAGAAGAATTCTCATAAGCTCTGGAATTGCCATTGTTGGGTGTGTATCGTTAATATGAATAGCTACTCTTTCTGAGAAATTATCGAGTGTACCGCTAACTCTTAAGTGATGGCGAACAATATCCTGAACAGAAGCAGATACTAAGAAGTATTGCTGACGAAGTCTTAAAGCCTTGCCTTCTGGGTGGTTATCTGATGGGTAAAGAACCTTGCTGATAACCTCTGCCATAGCCTGACGTTCCATTGAACGGATATAATCGCCCTCATTAAAGAGCTTCATATCAAACTCAGGTGCTTTTGCAGTCCAGAGACGAAGAATGCTAACACATTTTCCATCTTTACCAGGAACAAACATATCATAAGGTATAGCCTTAATAACTGTACCATTTTCAATTTCTACATGGTGATACTGGTCATCCCATGTATCTTTAACAGTACCTTCAAAAGTAATATCTACTGAACTACTTTCTCTTGGTACAAGCCACACGTCACCACCAGGAAGCCAATTATCAGGAAGCTCGGTTTGTTTACCATCAATAAGCTTCTGACGGAAGATACCATATTCATAAAGAATTGAGTAACCACGTGCTGAGTAGCCTTGTGTTGCAAGACCATCTAAGTAACAAGCAGCAAGTCTACCAAGACCACCATTGCCAAGACCAGCATCTGGCTCACATTCATAAAGGTCATCTAATTTAACACCCAAATCCTTAAGAACACTTTTAAAAGTATCGGTAAGATTAAGGTTATAAAGGTTATTTTTAAGAGAACGCCCCATAAGGAATTCCATTGAAAGATAGTAAACGTTCTTTTTACCAGTTTCATCAGATTTCTTAACTGTTTCGCCCCTGCCCATTGTCATCATATCTCTGAGAATCATTGCGATTGCTCTGTAATATTGCTCATTTGTAGCATTTTGAGTTGAAACACCAAAGAAATGAAGAAGTCTGTTTTCAAGCATTTCTTTCGCTTGTTTCTTTGTAAGTTTATAATTCATAGTATCACTCCAAAAAATAGATAGTTTTATTTTACACTATTTTATGCTGAAATGCAAGAATTAATTTGTAGGGGCAGACCTTTGGTCGTCAGTAGTCAGTGAGTCAGTAAGTCAGTTGTCAGTTGTAGGGGCAGACCTTTGGTCGCCCGTGCTCAGTGAGTCAGTGAGTCAGCAAGTCAGTGGTCAGTTGTAGGGGCAGACCTTTGGTCGCCCGTTCTCAGTGAGTCAGTGGTCAGTAAGTCAGTGGTCAGTTGAATAAAATTGATAATCAGTCAATTAACAAGTTATTGGAATTTTATACTCAATATACTATAATACAAGCGAAACGTTTCAGATTTTTAAAGGTGGTAATAGTATGAATATTGAAAAAGTCGGTTTGCAAATTTCAGAATTAAGAAAAAACAAGGGATTGACCCAAAACGATTTAGGCGAAAGACTTGGTGTCAGTTTTCAGGCGGTAAGTAAATGGGAACGAGGAGAAACATTACCTGATACAACAATCCTTCCTGAATTAAAGAACCGATGCACTAAAATGCATCGGTTCTTTCTTTTTATGAATTTACAGAATAATCTTTCTTGAAGCCGTGAGCACCAAAAATCTGCCAATTACCAACGCCAAGTCGTTGCATAATTGCTTTTCTTTCTTCTGCACAGAGCTTGGGGTCTGTGTCGACAGAAGTCATTAAAATTGGTGCATATTGATTATATTCTGCTTGCTGAGGTGTTAAACCGTGTGTGTTTATAAAAATATCACCTGTAATTGCAATGTGGTGAGTGTAATCAATCAATACAATTTCACCTGGTAAATGTCCCCCTTTACCTTCATAAACTTCAAAATGTAATTCCTGAAAATCAAAAAATCCAATTTGTGTTAAAGGCTCGGTGAGTGTTTCAATATTATTCCACAGCACTTTAATTTTTTCTGGGTTAACAGCTTTGTAGGAGGTGAGTGTTTTGCATATATTGATATATGGCCTGTGGAGTGGATTTTTTTCTCTGTAACCATCTTTACCTAGAAACTCGTTTTTTAGACAATGTGCAGTTTTTGAACTTGCAATTATTTCGTCAAACATCGGCAACAAACCACAGTGGTCAACATCTGCGTGGGTAACGAGAATAACTTTTTTCATATTTTCAAAACCAGAAATATTTCTTTTTAATATTTCTTGCATTTCATCGCTGTAGCAAGCGTAACCGCTGTCTATAAATAATACTTCATTATTGCTTTTTATAATTATCGTATTGCTACCACAAGGTGGTTCTATTAATGTGATTTCAGTATTATCAGTTATTTTGTGAGAACTTATTCTTGGTGCAAATGTCTTGCCCTTTGAAGCTCCTAAAAGCTCAGCAAATTTGCTGATGCTATCAAACGTTCTGTAGGGAGACAAGCCTTGTTCGTCAAGCGTCTGCATTGCGAGATTAACGTGAACCAATAATTCATTTTTCACATCTTCTGAAAGACCCATGGTCTGAGAAAGTCCTAAAACATAAGTGTTGTAAAAAATGCTATTGTCATAAACTTTTTCAGAACTGTTGTAATCTATAACACGTACTTTACAAAGTTTTTCTGCTTCTGTAAGAAATTCTGAAATCTTATCTGAATCTTCAACATATAATCCCATTTTGAATTGCTGATAGTCTGTGCCGTTTTCTTGGGAGCTTATATAAGAAATATTGAAATTAAAGTCGTTTATAAGTGTTAAAACATTTGTAACACTTCCTGGTTTATCTTCTAAACAAAACTCAATCAACACAACACTTGTTTTGTCTTGATTGCTTTGTAAATATCCGATTTTTTTAAGTTCAATATCAGCTTTGTTTAATTGCTCTTCGGTTCCTTCTGCATCAATAAATAAAGTGTGGGAGTCAACTGCTTTGTTGTAGCTTACACGAGTGATGTTAATACCTAAAGCAGAGAAACATTTGCTTGCTTTTAAAAAAGCACCTATATGATTTGGCATTGATGTTACGTATGTTTTTTTCATTTAATCACCTAGTGTTTTAGCGTCTGAATTTATTATAAAAAATGATAGCACAATTTATTATATACTGCAAGAGTGTAATTAGATATGGGATGGATTAAAGTGAAGTTGTGTTTTTGGAGAATAGATAATAGAGAATAAAGTAATAGAGAGAATAATACAAAACGAAAATCCGCCCACAATTGTGAACGGATTTTCAATATGATATAAAGTTATCAAACAAATTTCAATTATTGACTTTTTGTTTTTTCTTAATTGCATTTTTAATAAAGTAAACTACACATCCTAAAGCGATATATATTAATACCCAAACAATACAAGAAGCGCCCATATCAAAGTAAAGATTAACAGGAATTAAAAAAACAACAGACGTTAAAAGCAAACTGAAAAGCAATTCTTTTTTTAGGTTTGTGCATATTATTCCTATTATAACATACATAATTGGAAATAGTAAGAATAAACCATTAAGGAACGCTTTTCCATCTCTCATCAAATATATTGAGATGAGCATTAGAATACTTGGAACAACAATTTTCAATATCTTTTTCATAATGCTTTCTCCTCACAAAAACAAGTTTATTTCTTTAGATTATAACATGTTAGATGATTGAATGCAAGATTTAACTTGGTGTAGGCAAGGACTATGGATTAGAAAATCATTCATTATTCATCAGCGAGTTTACGAGCGACTTCATCATTCATTATTCATTGAAAATCCGTTCTTCTTTAATGAATGATGAATATTGAATAATGAAAAATGAATAATACAAAACGAAAATCCGTTCTCACAAGAGAGCGGATTTTCGTTTTGGCGGAGAAGGAGAGACTCGAACTCTCGCGCCGGTTTCCCGACCTACGCCCTTAGCAGGGGCGCCTCGTCACCAACTTGAGTACTTCTCCAT
>CALFTN010000080.1 GCA_937916395.1 uncultured Clostridia bacterium
TTTCAACCAGCTTTTTACTTTTTTCACAAAAAACAGTCTGTAAATTTTATATACAAATTGTAGAGAAAATACTATTTTTTCTTGACTATTAATACTGTATATATTATAATGATATGGATAATGCAAAAGTGTTTTTTGTATTATCTCATAGTAAAGATAGTTTTGTGTTTTTAAATATAATTTACATAGATTTATATTTTTGATATAAGAGTTTAAGGCTCTACAAAACTTTATTACTATATTCGTGAGAACGGTTTTTTAATCGTTCGCCTTAAAATATATTTTTAGAAAGGGGCATTCCGTTAATGGATCCTATCGCAATTATCATTGCAGTCGCTTGTGCGGTTGTATTTGGTGTTGGTGGATTTATCATCGGTGGCGCTCACAGAAAAAAAGTTGCTGAATCTGCTATAGGCTCTGCTACTGAAGAGGCAGCACGCATAGTAAATAACGCTATGACCGAAGCAGAACAAAAAAAGAAAGAAGCAATTCTTGAAGCCAAGGATGAAATCCACAAGCAAAGAACAGAAACAGAACATGAACTCCGCGAAAGACGTGCTGAAGTACAACGTCAGGAAAAAAGAATGATTCAAAAAGAAGAAAGTCTTGACAAAAAAGTAGAAGCACAAGAGAAAAAAGAAGAGTTACTCCAACAAAAACTTAAAGAAGTTGATGAAAAAGCACTCGAAATTGAAACAATCAAAAAGAGTCAGTTTGATATGCTTGAAAAAATCTCTGGTTACAGCAGAGAACAAGCTAAAGAAGTTCTTCTTAAAAATTTAGATGAGCAGTTGACTCACGAAAAAGCTCTTAAGATTTATGAGTATGAGCAACAAACAAAGGACGAAATGGATAAAATCGCAAAAGAAGTTATTTCTGGCGCTATCCAACGTTGTGCAGCAGACCATGCTGCAGAAGCTACGGTTTCTGTTGTTGCACTTCCTAACGACGAAATGAAAGGTCGCATAATTGGTCGTGAAGGCAGAAACATCCGTACTATTGAAACAATTACCGGCGTTGACCTTATTATTGACGATACACCTGAAGCAATTACAGTTTCTTGCTTTGAGCCTGTTCGTCGTGAAATTGCACGTCAGACTCTCGAAAGACTTATTCAGGATGGTAGAATTCATCCAACACGCGTTGAAGAAATGTATGAAAAGTGCAAGAGAGAAGTTGAACTTACAATCAAACAGACTGGTGAAAAGGCTGTTATTGATGCTGGTGTAAACGGTGTTAGTGGTGAACTCACTAAACTCTTGGGTAAACTTAAATATCGTACAAGTTACGGTCAGAATGTTTTAAATCACTCACTTGAGGTTTCTTACCTTTCTGGTCTTATGGCTGCTGAGGTTGGCGCAGATGTTAAGCTCGCAAAACGTGCTGGTCTTCTTCACGATATAGGTAAAGCACTTGACCACGAGTATGAAGGCTCTCATGTTGAGTTAGGTGTTGAAGCAGCAAAGAAAAACAGAGAAAATGAACAGGTTGTTCATGCTATTCACGCTCACCATGGTGATGTTGAAGCAAAAACTCTTATCGCTGCTATTGTTCAGGCTGCAGATGCTATTTCTGCTGCAAGACCTGGTGCAAGACGTGAAAACGTTGAAACATACATTCAAAGACTTCAGAAGCTTGAAGAAATTGCTACTTCATTTGAAGGTGTTGAAAAATCATTTGCAATTCAGGCTGGTAGAGAAGTAAGAATTATTGTTAAACCTGATGTTATTTCTGATGACCAGATGACTATTGTTGCAAGAGATATTGTTAACAAGATTGAAAATGAACTTGAATATCCTGGTCAGATTAAGGTTAATATTATCAGAGAAAGTCGTGCAGTTGACTTTGCAAAATAATAAATAAAAACGGAACTCCCTAACAAGTTGTTCCGTTTTTGTTTTAGTATCGTCGAAAGACATAGAAACGAGAAAAAAATGCGTTTATTATTTATTGGTGATGTTGTAGGTAGTGGTGGTTGCGAATTCTTAATGAAAAAGCTACCTGACTACAAAAAAGAAAATGGTATTGATGTTTGCATTGCTAATGGCGAAAATTCAGCACAGGGTAATGGTGTTACACCTTTTTCTTGTAAAATGCTGTATGATAGCGGTGTCGATTTTATTACTCTTGGAAATCATTCCTTTAAAAGACCAGAGATATTGGACTATCTTGATAAAGAAAGTGCAATAATAAGGCCCTATAACTTTCCAGAGGGTGCAAGTGGTAAGGGTATAGGCATAATTGACAAGGGGCGCATAAGAGTTGCAGTTATCAATTTAATGGGTACTGTTTATATGGAAGCGCTCAACAACCCTTTCCTAGAGATTGATAAAGCGTTGAAAGAAACTGATGAGTGTAAGATAGTTATTGTGGATTTTCATGCCGAAGCAACTGCAGAAAAACGCTCTATGGGTTATTATTTAGATGGTAGAGTTACTGCAGTTTTGGGAACTCATACTCATGTTCAGACAGCTGATGCGCAGATTTTACCAGAGGGTACGGCTTATATTACAGATGTCGGAATGACTGGACCCCAAGAATCTGTCTTAGGCATAGAGCCGAGACTTGCAATTAAAAAAATGAAATATCATATTCCTGTAAGATTTCAGAATGCAGAGGGAAGATATGTTATGAATGCTTGCCTTATTGATATTGATGAAAAAACAGGTAAGGCAACATATATAAAAAGGGTGGTGCTTAAATGAAAAAAGTAATATCAATTTTACTTGTTCTTTCTTTTTGTGTTACACTCTTTTCATGCCAGAATACAGGCAATGAAGATGAAGATACAGGGGATTGGGACTATGTTTTACCAACGCCTGTTGTTAATGCCGATATTTCTTTGCCGTTTACTTCAGCGGATACATTTGCGCCTTATAAAGCAAAAAGCAAATTAAACAGAAATTTAATTCCACTTATATATGAAGCGCTTTATAGCGCTACAGAAGATGGTTATGGTTATCCACAATTAGCCTTGAGTGCTACAGAAAAGGGTAACACATTAACAGTAAAATTAAGGCAAGGTGTTACTTTTTCGGATGGCACAGGCTTTAATGCTCAGAATGTTGATTATTCCTATAAATTGGCAAAGAAAAATGGTTATTATAAAAATAATTTAAAAGACATTGAAAGCTTTGAGGTTGTAGATAATTTCACCTTGAAAATTACGTTTAAGGGTGTCACGTTATCTCCGCTTAATGCACTTTCATTCCCTATAGTTTTGAAAAAGGGTAATGCTTTTTTAGGTACTGGTAAGTATGTTTTGAAATATCTTGAAGATACCCCTTATTTTGAAGTGAACAAAAATCATTCAAACTATAGCGGTGAGTGGAATACACAGATAGCACTTTTTGATATGGCTGGTTCTACAAGTGAGGTTTATGCTTTCAAGTCTAATAAAATAAGTGTTTATAACGATGATTTGACTGATGGAAAGTATGAAAATCTTTCATCAAAAACTGTTTCGTTGCCAACTAATAATCTTGTATTTGCTGGTCTTAATATGCGTTGGGGTGGTTCTATTACTTCTGTTGCATGGATAAGACGTGTTATAAACATTGGCATTAACAGAATGGATATAAGTGCCGCTTCGTTCTTGGGGCAGTGTGAGCCAACTACAATGCCTTTTAAACCGAGCTTTTACAAGCTTTCTGGTCAAGAGCTTATTAGTACAAAAGGTGACCTTAACAGAGCAATTACTATTTTAGAAAAAAATGGTTATGATAAATTTACAGATGAAGGCTACAGAACTGATGGTGTTAACACATTAAGACTATCTATTCTCATTTGTAATAATAATCCATATAAAAAGGGGGTTGCTGAAGCACTACAAAAATCACTGGCAACTCTTGGCATAAAAGCGACGATAACTGTAAAAAATAAGGCTGATTATTTAAAAGCTTTGGAAGAAGGCTTTTATGAAATTTATATAGGTGAAATTGAATTGCCGGCTGATTATAATCTTAGTGAATTTTTCACCGCGGAGGGTCAGGTTAATTACGGAATCAGTGAAAAGGCTTCAGTGAACTATGAGAACTTCAAAAAAGGAAATCTCAATATGACTGAGTTTGTAGAAAGCTTTAATACAGATGTTCCTTTCGCACCGTTATTTTTCAGAAAATCTGTTATGTCTGTTAACCCAGAAGTAAGTGGTATTACTTTAACAGAAGGTAACGTTTATTTATCTGTTTGTGATTGGAAAGTAAAAAAATAACTACTTGTATTTATTTACCAAATAATATATAATATTTTCATTGTTTTATTAGGAGGCGTTTTAATGGACCCAATTAAAGTTGACTTTTCAGGTAAGGGCAGACCAACTGAGGTTATTATTCCACCTGAAAAAAAGGTTCTTAAAATTATTATTGCAATTCTCATTACAATAATAGGTGGTGCAGTTTCTTATTACTTTATGTTACCTGCATTAAACCTTAAATCACTCGATTTTTATTACTTTATTGCTGTTTTACTTGGTCTTTATATTGGTTCAACCTTTATTTTAAGCAAAGCATTTATTAAACCAGAATATATTCCTTATGTGAGAAAAAGAGCGACAATTCCAGTCATTATTGGACTTGTCTTCGCTTTAATTCTTGGTGTAGGGTATTTAACATCCTGTGAGCTTTTCAGAGCAAAGGCTTACAGCGAGATTATTGAGGTTAAAACTGAAAATTTCGGTGAAAACGACAAGAGTATTACAACCATCACAAGTCTCAAAGATTTTTCTGCAGTTCCTATGATAGATAAAGAAGTTGCAGAAAACCTCGCTAATAAAAAGTTAGGTGAACTTTCAGATTACGTTTCACAGTTTGTTATTGACAGTGCTTATTCAACACAGATAAACTATAAGGGCAACCCTTACAGAATTTTCCCACTTAAATATGGCGATGTGTTTAAATGGTTTAACAACACACGAGAAGGTATTCCGGCATACATTGCAGTTAATATGTATACACAAGAAGCAAATACAGTAATTCTCAAAGAAGAAAACTTAGATAATATTCAGATTTCAACTGGTGAATACCTTAATGAAAAATTAGGCCGTGTTCTTCGCTTTAAATACCCAACATATATGTTTGGCACACCATCACTTGAAATTGATGAAAATGGCAAACCTTGGTGGGTATGCGAAAGAGTCGACAAGACTGTTGGTCTTATCGGCGGTACAGACGTTGTTGGTGTTGTTTTAGTTGATGCTTCAAATAAAGATAATATAACTTATTATGACATTGAAGAGATAAGAACAAATAAAGATATTCAATGGATTGACCAGATTTATTCTGACGATTTACTTGTTAAGCAATATAACTACTATGGTAAATATAATGGTGGTTTTATTAATGCGTTTATTGGTCAGCAGGGTGTTGTTTCTACAACAGCAGGTTCAAGCTATATTGCATCTGGTGATGACGTTTGGCTTTACACAGGTGTTACATCAGTTACAAGCGACGACTCTATTGTGGGTTTTGCAATTATTAACCAGCGTACAAAAGAAGCTGTGTTCCAGAGAATTGCTGGTACAACAGAAAGTGGTGCTCAGAAATCTGCTGAAAGTATCGTTTCTGACAAAGGCTGGAAAGCAACCTTCCCTGTGCTTCTTAACCTTGATGGTGAAGCAACATACTTTATGGCGCTTAAAGATAACAGCGTTGTAAAAAGCTTTGCAATGGTTAGCGTTGAACGAGTTCAGGATGCAGTCCGTAGTGAAGATGATGCGAACCCTGATATTGAAGCTTGTCTTAAAGCTTATGTAAATAAAGTGAAGTCAAGCGCTGGTCTTGTGCTTAACATTGACTATAACGCAGTTCTTCCTGATTCTATAAGCGGTGGCGAGTCAACAAATAATGGCGACACTACAAATAACACAGAATCAACAATTGCAAGTGTAACAGGTGTTATTACCGATATTCGCACAGCAGTTGAAAATGGTAACAGTGTTTACTATATTGCTCTTGATGGCAATGCAGTTTATTACTCAATGTCAGCAGCTAGTGATAATAATGTTGTTATTCTTAATGTTGGTGATACAGTAACTATTAACTATAAAACGCAGGTTGGTAAAATTATTCCTGCAAAGAGTATAAAATAATTTATTAACCCCTATGCAAATTCTGAATTTGCATAGGGGTTATGTGTTTAGATTATCAAGCCATATTCTTCTCTCAATTCACCATTCTCATAAACAACAGTTTTAACTTCATATTTAGTAAACTGTAATGGAAGTGTAGTTGAGTTAACGGAGATTGAAGTTTTAATTTCTTCATCACTATTATTAAGAAGACGGAAGATTGTTGCGTTTTTGCCGTCAGCCTTTTTCATAGTAACGAGTGAAATTATATCATCGCCTAAAGATACCGAGAATTCTTTTTCTTTATCAGATGATGGCACAGGGAAGAGGTTAATTGCATACGGCTTTTGTGTAAATTCCTGTGTTTTTCTTTCGAGTTTGCTTGTATCTGTGACAGTCAATCTGAAAGAAAAATTGTTTTCGCCCTGGTCAATTTTCTTGGTGAAGCGGTCATTTGGAATTAACTGACGCTCATTTATAGGGTGGGCGCAGTATGTAACACCACGGACGAGTGAAATGTATAAAGCATCATTCTCAAAGTGACTGCCATAAGTGCCGTTGTTTATAAGTGCAAGTGTTTTGTTATTGCTTTCGATTGCTAAGAATCTCAAAGCAACGTTTTCTCTGGCATCAGTAAATAATTCTTCAGTACCAAAAGCAGTCTGACCGATTAAAGTGCCTTTTACTTCAACTGGTACTTTTAATTTTATTGCTTTCTCAATGTCACCCATAAATAGAGTTACATCAATATCAACATCATCGTTGAGCTTGTAAATTTTATATTTTATTACAGCTTTTGTATTTTCATGCTCAAAGAATGCCTCAATTCCTAAGAAAATGTCACCGTCTTCTATAACCTGAATACTCTTCATATTCTTGAAAACACCACTCGGAGTTTTTGAGAGTGTGAAGGCTTTTTCATTTGTGCCAATTCTTTTCTGTTGTTCACTACTCATTCCCCAAGGGTCAGAGTTATCGGTAAAGGAAACTAACTCGAAGCCATCTTTTATATAGTCAATACCATCAATAGAGTATTTCTTTAAAAGACCTGTGCTATTATCAATCTCAACATATTTTCGGCTATTTTTAAATACAAGATTTTCGTTCTTTTCTTTGTTACTTATTGGTTCAAATTCCACAAAAGCAGAAAATCTGTTAAGCTCAAATGGTTTGAGTGTTGCTTCAAAAGCAATTCTTTTTCGCCAGTCAAGGTTTAAGTTGCTTTCTTCTTTAATAACCTGATATTTAACCTTGTTTCCATCTTCATCAAATACAGTGAGCTTTGAGTACATTTCATCAGACCAGTTCTGGTCCTGCAACATAAACTCACACTCTACTGTATCAACTAATTTATATGGATGTGGGTTGAATACAAAAATAGGATATTCTCCTGGTTTAGATACTTCTTTTACAGATGAAAGAGCAAAAATAGCTCTAGTTTTAAGTCTTTCTGCCTCTAAAAGACCGTGGTCTAAAAGCTTTAAGCCGTTATCTTCACCACACTGAATAGAAGAACCAGGTAAAACATCATGAAATTCTGTGTTAAGTAAATCTTCAGTTATTTCGTGAATTTTTTCTTCCGGATATTCTTTTAAAAGTCCTTTGTTGTAAGCGACAGAAAGTACCTTTTCAGTAAAGAATAGCTCGTTTTCAAGTAAAGCGTGTTTTTTCTTTACCCTGTACATAGATGTGTAGCAACCAGGCATTGATATTCTTAAAGATTTATTAAAAGAATATTTAGGCTCAACCTCTTTAAAATAATTTTCTGGAGTTGAGTGCAAATATTTATTTTCAGAAGTGTTTATTAAATCTGTAATATCAGTTAAGTCTTTATCGGATGGCCCACCACCATGGTTGCCAACACCCCAGAGAACAAGTGCAGTTTCGTGCTCGTCGTCGTTTGCGCGTCTTTCAATAATTTCTCGTGAATTACCAAGAGGTGAGTTATAGCCGTGAGCACGTAAAGCTTTTATTTTGCTTCCGTCAAGACCTTCCCAAAAGAATAAATCGTCACTTAAATCTAACTGGCTACCATAAGGACGAGTGAAAATGTAACTGTCCTGACCGCATTTTTTCATAATTTGCACAAGACCAACTGTGTGACCGAATGGGTCAAAGTTAATTGCAGTAGTAGGGTATACACCGAACTTTTCTAAAAAATATCTTTTTGCTTCCAGAATTTGTCTTACAAAGCTTTCACCACTTGGCATATTGCAATCAGGCTGTAAATACCAGCCACCCATAATGTGCCATTTGCCTTGTTTTACTAACTCTTGGATTTTGATAAAAAGCTCAGGTGCATATTCTTCAACATATTTATAAACTGTTACTTCATTGTGACAAAAGACATAATCGTGTTTTTCTGCTAAGTTTACTGCAGATTGAAAAGTAGAAAGAACTGCACTTGCACCTTCTTGCCAGTCCCATTGCCATATTGGGTCTATGTGTGCATTACAAATCAAGTGAATTTTTTTCATTTTAAAATCCTTTCTGCATATCTTACAGTTTCCATAGCATCCTTAGCATACTTATCTGCACCGATTTTATCAGCATATTCTTGAGTTAAAACTGCACCACCGACAACTGTTTTGCACCAGGGAGCTTTTTCCTTCAAAAGCTTAATTGTTTCTTCCATAGCGGGAACGGTTGTTGTCATAAGAGCACTTAAACCTACTAATTGAGCGTTGGTTTCTATAACAGTATCAACTATTGTTTCAGAGGGAACATCTTTACCTAAATCTATGACATCAAAGCCATAGTTTTCAAGTAATAGCTTTACTATGTTTTTACCAATATCGTGAATATCGCCATGAACGGTAGCGATTACAACCTTGCCTTTAGTTTCTGTGTTTTCACTGTTAGACATAAACTCTTTTATAACTTCAAAAGAGCTTTTTGCCGCTTCGGCACTCATCAAAAGCTGAGGTAGATAAATCGTCTTATTTTCGTAGCCGATACCAACTTCATTAAGGGCAGGTATGATTTCACCATTTACAATGTCAAGTGGAGCTTTTGTTTTTAAAAGCTCTTTCGTGATTTCACTTGCACTTTCTTTAAAGCCTTTTATAACAGCCGTCAGAAGCTCAGAAATATTGTTTTCAGTAACAGAAATTAAATCTTTTTTGTTTTCGATTACAGTTGAAGAGAAATTTTCTGCCACGCTTATGTAATCAGCACAATTTTCGTCGAGGCCCTTTAAAGCCTTGAAGGTGTAATATGTTTTCATCATTTCGCTTGAGTATGGGTTCATTATTGCACCAGAAAGACCATTTTCGAGTGCCAAGGCGAAAAATACGCTGTTTAAAATGTCTCTGTTAGGAAGACCAAAAGAAACATTTGAAACACCTAAAGAAGTGTGACAACCGAGTTCATTTTTTATAATATTAAGTGCTTTAAGCGTTTCGTTCGCTGCACGCTGGTCTGCACTGATTGTCATAGCGAGTGTGTCAAAAATAATGTTGTTTTTCTCAATGCCATATTCTTTTGCAACTTTTAAAATATTCTTTGCAATATCAACTCTGCCTTCTGCAGTTTCTGGAATACCATTTTCATCTAATGTAAGAGCAACGACCACACCACCATATTTTTTTACAAGTGGGAATATTGTATTCATACTCTCTTTTTTGCCATTTACAGAGTTTATGAGTGCTTTACCATTATAAATACGAAGTGCATTTTCCATGGCAGTTACATCAGCGGTGTCTATCTGTAAAGGTAAATCCATAACCGCCTGTAATTCTTCTACAGTCTTTTTGAGCATTTTGTTTTCGTCAATATCAGGAAGACCAACATTGACATCTAAAATATGAACACCTTTTTCTTTTTGGGTTACCCCTTCATTTAAAATGTAAGCAATATCATTTTCAATTAACGCTTGTTTAAATCTCTTTTTGCCAGTAGGGTTTATTCTTTCGCCAATAAGAATTGGTGAATTTAAAAATTTAACAGCTTTGGTGTAAGAAGAAACAACGGTTAAATTTTTGTTTTCTATTTCAAGTGGTTTTAAGTTTTTAGATTTCTCTGTAAGTGCTTTTATGTAGTCAGGGGTAGTACCGCAACAACCACCAACAACACGAAGACCTTTTTTCAAAAGTTTAGTAACATCTTCTGCGAATTCCTCAGGTGAAACATTGAATTGGGTTTTGCCATCTATAATTTCTGGAAGCCCTGCATTCGGTTTTAAAATCACAGGCACAGAAGCATTTTCTAATAATTCTTCTGCAACCTTTGTGAGCTGTTTCGGACCTAATGAACAGTTTGCACCTATTGCTGTAGCACCCATACCTTCAAGAAGTGCAACCATGGCAGCAGGGGAAGCACCAGTCATAAGCTTACCGTCTTCATTATATGCATTAGAAACAAAAACAGGCAAATCGCAATTTTCTTTTACTGCAAGAAGTGCTGCCTTTGTTTCGTAAGAATCGTTCATTGTTTCTATTAAAACAAGGTCAACACCATATTTTACACCTAAGCTTACTGTTTTTGAAAAAATATTAACTGCATCATTGAAATCTAAATCACCTAATGGTTTTAAAAGCTTGCCAGTAGGGCCAATATCAAGTGCTATGAATTTTTCTTGTGGAGCTGTTGAAAGTTCTTTTGCTTTTTTCGCATTACTGATAGCAGATTTAATTATTTCTTCTAATTCTACCTCATTAAATTTCAAAGAGTTCGCACCAAAAGTATTAGTACAAACTACATTACTACCGCTATCATAATAATTCTTATGAATATTCGTAATAACTTCAGGATGAGAAAGATTCCATTTTTCAGGATGCTCGCCAGCGGCTAAGCCTTGTGATTGAAGCAATGTACCCATCCCACCATCAAGATAGACTATGTTGTGTTTTAAATATTCTGAAAAATTCATAATATATTCACCTTAATTATAAATTCCAACAAAAGCAGTAACAGATTTTGTTGGTGACATAAGAAGACTGTTGTTTAAAGTAAGTCCTATATTTTTGCTACAATTTAAAATCTTAAAAATATCTTTTTGACACGGTAACTCTAAATCGCCAAAACCAGGACTGAATCTTGGTTTTAAATTTACGCTTAATTCTGATTTTATTTCTTGTGAGAATTCATCGCAAAGTGTTTCAATCATTGTAGCACCAATTGCCTGGAAAAATAACGCTTTTGTTGGTGAAAGCTTGCCATATTTCATAATTAATCTATCAATTTCTGTGCCGAGAGTTGCACCAAAAACAATTGCACGTTCACAGTTTTTGAGGTTTAATGCAAGTTTTTCTGAATTAACCTTGAAAGCATTAAAATCAATGGTATTACCAATAATTGTTACAGGTAAAATGCAGTAGCAGACTTTATAAGAAATATTACCATTTATTTCATCAATACAATCGTTTAAAAGCATTTCTATTTCAGGGGTTGTACTTTTACAATTTGCATATCTTAATATTTCTTTTTTATTAAAAGTCAAATTGGTGTAAGTTTTAGTTAAAACAGTATAGTAGTTCATTTTTCTATAATATCTGAGAGGTTGCTCTGGATTTTTTCTGCAACATCGGGCTTGTTCATTGAGTAAACGTGAATATTGGTAAGACCATTTGCAAAAAGGTCAATAATCTGGTCAGTAGCATAAGCAATACCTGCTTGCTTCATAGCGTCAGGGTTACTGCCAAATTTATCTACAAGGCTTTTAAAACGCTGCGGCATAAATGAGCCTGAAAGCTTTATGGCTCTTTCTACTTGCTTTGCGTTTGTAATTGGCATAATGCCAGGAACTATTGGCACAGTAATACCTGCTTCACGGATTTTATAGAGAAAGTTGTAAAGTAAATTATTATCAAAAAACATCTGTGTTGTAAGAAAATCACAACCAGCCTCAACTTTTTCTTTAAGTCTTTTAATATCTTCTTTCTGGTTAGTGCTTTCAGGATGAATTTCAGGGTAACAGGCACCACCAATGCAGAAGTTAGGGTTTATGGCTTTAAGCTCTTTAATTAAATCTGTTGCGTAGTTATAATCCCATTTGCTTCTGTCAGCATTAATAAGCTCTTCTGGAATATCGCCACGAAGTGCCATAACATTTTCGATACCAGCATTTTTAATATCAACTATTCTTTCACGAACAGTTTCTTTGGTAGAAGAAACGCAGGTGAGGTGAGCAAGTGTTGGCACATTATACATTTTTTTAATATTTTTAGCTATTTCTAAAGTGTATTTACTCGTACCGCCACCAGCACCATATGTAACACTCATAAAAGAGGGGTTTAATTTGGCGATTTCTTCAGTTGCAGTTTTTACACTCTCAAAGCTCGTTTCAGTTTTGGGTGGGAAAACTTCAAATGATAGGGATAATGTTTCTTTTTTTAATAAATCGATTATTTTCATTTTTGACTCCTTTTATAAACTGCACCAAAGGTGCAACATCACTGTGAAACAACATCACTTCGCAGAAACTTCACTACGAAGTAACATCACTTACCGTTAGGCAAACTTAGTTGTTGGTAGGCTTCCATTAATTTGGGTTGGATTAATGGATAGGTTAAGTTTTCTGGCATATCATCAAAAAGTTTTATCAGTTCTATTTCGCTGTGTAATGCTTCTTCAAATTCCTGAACTTCAGCAAAATAAAGTTTGCCGAATGTTTCAGTGTCACCATCAATTACAGAATAAACTGTTATAGGTGTAATTTCATATTTTATAGCACCAGTTTCTTCGTATAATTCTCTTTTGGCTGTTTCTAATATCGTTTCAGCTTTTTCACGATGTCCGCCTGGTATTTCGTAAGTATCTCTGTTTTTATGTTTGCAGAAGACCCATTTGTTTTTGTGTTTAGTTAGGATAACAGCAAACAGGAGTTTTTCATCTTCTATATTATTGTAGAATTTTACTTGCATAGTTTTTCTCCTTGTAGCGATATATTTTGTTTTACAAAATGCGATATACTGTCGTGCGATATAATCTCGCTTTGCTCGATTGCGATATGATATAAATTCACGTGCCGTAAGGCACATATCGCATCCAACGGATATATCGCTTTTCGTAGAAAAATATCGCAAATTCAGAATGAATTTATATCGCTGTTGAAAGTGTGAACAGCGCCACACTTTCGTCTGTAATTTGTTTAGGTCGGCAACGAGAAATGTATTCCTCTGCGGTCAGTTCTGGTAGTCCTTTTTCCTTTCGCAGAGCATTTACTCTTTGCAAACCTGTATTAAACAGACGTTGTCGTTCTTCTTCACCAAATTCCTCAACAACAGGGATGTTGCCATCTGCATCTGCTCGTTCTTTGAGCAAATCTCTATCTGGTAAATCATTCTCTGGACTATAACCGTTGAAATTACCATCTTCATCCAGTATATCGGGGTAATAGTCCCAGATGGTCATTACATCGGTAAAATCGCCGTAGTTACGGAGAACAGGGATTTTGAAATGAATCGCTTTAAGGTATCCCATTTCTCGTTTGGTTGGAAAAATCTCAATGCTCTCAACAAGCATATTTGCAAACTGTTTTTGTGCAAGTGGCGAAAGGGTGTCAAATTCCATACCAAATGCCATTATAAGATTGATGGCATCTTCCTTGCTTTTTTTGGTTGCGGTTGCATTGTTGATTTTCATTTCCGTAGCAAAGATAAGGGCATCTATTTCGTCCAACTGCTCATAGATTTCCTCTAACTGCCGTGAATAGTTCTCAAATTTACGGTCATAGTGTTTATCGTTAATATCTATGCTCCGTTGTGCTTGTTCATATTTTTTCTGTATAAGTAAAAGTTCTCTCTGTCTTGCAGTCAAGTCTTTGAGTTTGTTTTCTAATTCACTCATATCAAATTCTTTGTTTATCTTTTCCATAACACCATCAATAATTTCTGGTGTAAATAAACAAAGTCTAATAGCATTGATAAATTCTTCGTCTAATTCTTTACAGTTGTATTGTTTTGCACACGAACAAGGCACACCATTTGTGTTCCGTGTCTGTCTGCACTTATAGGCATAAGAAATTTTGTAATATGTGCCATCTGGTTTCTTTTTGCGATTTGGCACACCGTACATAGACTGGTTACAGGAAGGACATTTTACCAAACCAGATAAAATATACTGATGTTCCTGTTCAAGTTTTTCTTTTTTCTTGCCTGTTTCAATTCGTTTAGAATGTGCTTTGTTCCAAAGTTCCTCTGTAACAAGTCCTTGATGTAAACCATCAACCAAAATGATGTTATTTTCATCCTTTTCAGTAACTATTCTGGTTTTTCCGTGTTGCCCTTTTATCTTTTCGGTTTTACGGCGACCATAAGCAATTTTACCCATATAAACAGGGTTGTCAAGTATCTTCTTAATAAAATCAGCGGTAAAGTAATCGTGTTTACCATTTTGACGAACTACCTTTTTGATACCCTCTGCATTAAGTCGCTTGGCAACTCCCATAACACCCAGATTTTCATTGACAAACAAATCAAAGATGTAGCGAACAGTTTTTGCCTCACCCTCAACTATTTCAAGAACTCCCTTATTGATAGTGTAACCATAAGGAGCAAACCCACCGTTCCATTTACCTTCTCTTGCCTTTTGTTTGCGACCTGCCATTGTCTGTGTATTTATGTTATCAAGTTCCATTTCAGCAACTGAACTCATAACCGTTACCATCATTTTACCTATTGATGTAGAACTATCAAGTCGTTCCTTGATACAGATAAGATTTACACCATAATCTTGCATCATCTGTAAGTTTTTAAGGGTGTCTGCGGCATTACGGGCGAATCTGGATAACTTGAAAACAATTACATACGAAACACCATCTTTGTTTGTCTTGATGGCATCCATCATCCGTTGAAAATCTGCTCTGTCATCGCTTTTACCAGATTTACCCTCATCGCAGAACTCACCAACAATTTGAATGCCAAGAGCATTAGCATAATTTGTAATATCTGCCTTTTGTGCAGAAAGAGAAAAACCCTCTACTTGCATTGATGTTGATACTCTTGTATAGATATATGCCTTTTGTACTTGTTCCATAGGGTTCACCACTTTCCGACCTATATGTTATTTTAGGGGTCGTGAGTCTATTATACATTAAAATCAAAAATAATACAAGTACTTCAATCAAAAAGGTGGAGCATTGTGTAATGCTCCACCTTTTTCTTGATTATGCCGTTTCCTGTGCTTCTTTTAATTCGTCCATATATGCGGTTATGTCATTGAACATATCGGTTGCTTCTGGTTCATCTTTGCCCATAAGTTTCACATATTCAGGCACAGGGTTCGCAAACTCACATTTGAGTTTAGCACGTTGAATATATGACCCATCGTGTTTGAAACCACAAAGGAACGGCACTCCTTTTTCATCGTTTTGCTCCTGATATTCGCGAACATAATCCTTGTCAATGTCAATAAGCAAGGAAATACGGCGAAAGAATTGCCACCTTTGTTCTTTTGTGCCCTCGAACCACAACAAAGGGTCTTTGGTGCTCGTTATGATTATGAGTTTACCCATAAATGTTTTGTTGGTGTATCTGCTTTTGCTACTACTTGCATAGTGAGGGTCTAACATTTTTAGAGTGTCGCTCAAACTTTCTGCTTTGCCTGTCATCTCATCTACATCTCGATAGTCATCCAAGATGAAAATGTCCTCGCCCATATAGTCTTGCATTATATCGTTGCTTGCACTACTACGAGCAAAATCTCGATAACCTTTTTTCTCGCATAGCATTTTTGCATAGAGTTCTGCATAGGTACTCTTACCGGAACCGCTATCTCCGTGTATGAAAATAATCTTCATATTTCGCTTTCCTTTCGTTGACATTCTACATTGTTGTTTCCATATTTGCTCAACGGTTTTGTCGGCAGACAAAATTGCTCTCAAAAGTTCCTTATTGTTACATACTTTTTTCAAGTCTTTGATTTTCTTGTTTGCCTGAGCATAAGTGATTATCTCTTGCATAAAGTCAAAAACAATTTTGTCTGCTTCATTAACTAAAGAATGATTTTTTTGGTCTTCTTCAATCGCTTGTTTTAAGTCAAAATTACTGACAACTTCATCATCCTTATATTGATACTTTTCGGGAACATTGCGGTGGGTGAGGTATAAAAGCATATCTGCCTTGCGACCGTGAACCTTACCAACATACTGGGGTTCATCTTTGAACCATCTTGCCACATCCTTGAATGTTGCACTGCCTTGTCCAAAGTTTAAATACAAATGAATATGCGGTTTTTTGAGAGTTCCTTCCTTGTGTTCAGGGTTCTTCTCTTCGTCTTTTTTGGTATATACATCTTTATCGTGAATGATGTATGCCCATTCCTTAATTGTTCGGTGCTTATCAATAATTTCTTGCATTTCTTCTAATGAAACTTTTAAGTGTTTAATTTGTTGTGAATATTCACAATGTTTTGCCATAACGGTGGTCTCCTTTCAGAATTTGAATTTAAAAATTCTGAATACGGACAAAACAAAAGACCTAACAGTTTCCCGTTAGGTCTAAATTAGCACCGATTAAAAGTAGAAATAACGGAAAAACGGAAAGCAATAGTAACACTATTGTCCCTTTGTTCTGTCACCCGTTTTTTTCTACTACTTACTGCCTGAATGTCTGCTATCTATCTTCGTTCGAGGTCAGTCGCCGCTTCCGTCGATGGAGCATCAATCTCTTGCGAGACGATTTCGTCATCGGGTGGGTGTGCTCATTTGTTGCTGCCCACTGGCGATACGGTATCATTATTCAGTTGTCGCTCTCTATCATTGAGAGCATTATTAGTATAGCATATTTTTGGTTAAAAGTCAAGTATATGAGACCATTTCTTTTGACTTGCTTTTACCCTTTTTACCCTTTTTCTACACGGCGTTGGACAAGCCCTCCAACGCCGTGTTTTCCTTTGTTTATAATGGTTCTTGTGCCTTTTACCCTTTTACCCTTTCAATCGTTATTCTTACATTTTTTGAAACTCATTGACTTTTGCACGGAAATATGCTATAATATAAACAGTTCGATAAACTTGAATTTGACAAAGGAGTGTGATTGTATGAAAAAGAAAGTATTTATCATTTTAGGCATTGTTGTCCTTTTGTTAGTAACTGCTGCTTTGGTTACCAGTTATGCAGATAGTGCCAGAGTGAGAAATTCAGTTGAACCTGTACACACCATTAAAATCGTTTCCGAGGATGGTTGCAAAGTTACATATTGGGGGTTAGGGTACAAAGTTGTCAGATACCCAAGTGTAAGTCCTAACGAACCATACAAGAACAATCGCGGGGTTAAGTATGGTGGTTGGTTTATGAATTATGAACTGCCTGTAGGAATAACAAAAGAAGAAGCGGTAAAAATTGCTCAAAATGACATAAATGAAATTGAAAAAACCACCATCATAAACTTTGAAAATCCAACTGTTGAAGAATTGGTATTGGACGAAAAAGTATCATTTTACTTATTCAATGCCAATGAAGATGTTGAAGGTAAAAAGGTATATAGAATAACTTTCAATACAGAACAAGATGGTTTGTTAGGTCCAATAGTTTATTATGTTGACAAAGATAATGGTCAACTTTTGGGACTTGATTATAGAGAATAATTATAGGTTAGTTAATCAAATTCCAATATGTCGAATAGAACGAAAGATGTGAGAGTTCATTCTCTCACATCTTTTTTGTTTTCGTTGATTTCCTGTTGCAACGTTTCATACAATGCTTGTATATCAAGTTCAACGGCATTTCGTTTTTGCTCTAAATCGTAAAGTGTTTCGTTCATATTGTGTCGCTCCTTTCCGTTTTCTTCACAATAAATATGATTGATATTTCTTGTGAATAGCGGTCTGCAAGACCTTACTGATTTAGTATAAATCGTAGTAAGTCATATTTCTGCGAAATAAAATCGGTTGTTCCATACTGATTTTGTAGGGCAGAGATATGACCGCACGGAAAAGCACCGAATCCCTGTGTGCTTTGCAGTAAGGTTAACGGCAGCACCTTTCCTTTCGTGTGTGTTGCCGTTCCTTTGCTCTCGCATATCAAGAGCAAAGGGGGATTTTGTGATGAGCAATTATGCCATAATGCGATTTGCAAAATACAAGGTGGGTTCGGTTGCGAATATAGAGCGACACCAAAAACACAGGGAGCGACTACGAAACAGAAAACACCCTGAACGAGAAAACGAAAACCATACTTGGCAAAGGGGTGAGCGAACAATGACACGAACCATTAAAAAGGCAATCAAAGAGCAAGAGCGAACAAGCGGCAAGAAAGTTCGTAAAGATGCGAATGTGCTTTGTGAGTTGGTTTTGACTTTCTCGCCTGAAATGGAAGATAAAATCAATTTGCCCGAATGGGTAAAGGCAAACTTTGCTTGGGTTCGTGATACCTTTGGTAAGGGTAAAATGATACGAGCAGATTTGAATAGAGATGAAACTACAACCCATTTGCATTGCTTTGTGATAATGACAGACGAGCAAGGCAAGTTTAATTCATCAAGGTTTTTCAATAAGAAAAGTCAAGTCATTGCATTACAAGACAGTTATGCAGAGGCAATGTCGCCCTTTGGTCTTGTTCGTGGCGAAAGCAAAGAGCAGACAGGAGCAAGACACCAAACACTTGATGAATGGCACAAAGTAGAGAGTGAAAGACTTGAAAAGGAACTTGTTGAAATGGCAAACAATGTTTTAGCAGATGAAAAGGAAATTGCACCGCAATCCTTTGAAAGTGATATTTATGATGATTTGAGGTAGTGTGCCGTATGAACGATTTTGAGAAAGAGTGCAAACGGTGTAATGTTGAGAAATGGAAAAAGGCACTCCGTATTGCAGAGATACGAAAAGAAACAAACTGCACCTATGAACAGGCAGAGCAAATATATATAAATGAAAAAGAGATACAGGAAACATAAAATCCTGTATCTCTTTTCTTATAGCATACCAAAATGTTTGAAAGCATCTTCTATTGCTTTTTCTTTTTCTGGTGGGCAGTTTGGAACTCTGTGTCCCTCTTTGCCTTTGTTGTAGTTTTCCCTTTTCTCAAAACCGTGTTTTTCTTTGATTTGTGCGATATTGAGAGAGGTAACATTCAAACCGTACTTGTCTTTGATATATGCTTTTATTTCTGGATAAGTTGCGGTGGTTCTGGTGGTTTTGGGTAGGTCTTGCACATTTACATCCAAGTAGATATGTTCATCTACTTTTTGCCGACTTAAAAGTGCTACCGTTTCAACATGACTCGTCCTCGGAAACATATCAACGGGCGTGACCTTCTTTGTTTCATATCCAAGTTTCAACAACCTCTCTGCATCTCGTGCAAGCGTTGCTGGGTCGCACGAAACGTAGACAATTCTTTCTGGATTCATTTCTGAAACTGTTTTTAAAAGTTCTTCGTTACAACCTTTTCTTGGTGGGTCTAAAATTACAACCCTTGGTGTAATGCTTCTTTGTTGTAATTCTTTAATTGCATCCTTTGCGTCACCACAAATAAATTCGGCATTGTCAATATTATTAAGCTTTGCATTGAGCTTTGCATCTTCAATAGCGTCAGGGATAATCTCGACACCAATTAAAGATTTTGCAGTATTAGCCATTGAAAGACCAATTGTGCCAGTACCGCAGTAAAGGTCTAAAAAGTCATCATCCTTTGTAAGTGAGGCGTATTCTTTTGCCTTGTTATAAAGCAATTCAGCAGTATCGTGGTTAACCTGATAAAACGAGAGTGGGGAGAGCTTTACCTTGACGCCACAAAGAATATCTGTAATAAAACCGTCACCATAAAGAGTTTCGCATTCTGCGCCTAAAACTACATTTGTTTTTTCTTTGTTTTTATTTAATATAAGTGTTTTAAAGCCGTTTACATTCTTTAAATTTTCTAAAAGAATATCACTATGCTTTAACGTGTCGCCATTTATAACCACACAAACCATAATTTCATTTGTGTTAAATGCTTTTCTTAAATAAATGTGACGGATTAAACCAACGTTCATTTCTTCACTATAAACTGGAATATTATAGTCGTGTATAAATTTTCTGAAGATTTCTACAATCTGACCGAATTCGTCAGGCTCTAAAAGACAATCATCGCCATCAATTACACGGTGACTTTTTTTAGCATAAAAGCCAATTTTTAAAATACCATTTTCACGCCTTACAGGGTACTGTGCTTTGTTTCTGTAGCGCTCTGTGTTTTTTGAAACAATTATATCTTCAAACTCAGGCTCTAAATGGGCAATTCTTAAAAAAGCATCTTTAACCTTTTCTGATTTTAATTCTGCCTCAGCTTTATATTTCAAATGAGAAAATGAGCAACCGCCACAATATTTAAAATGTTCGCAAAGGGGTTCTTGTCTATCTTTTGACGGCTTTATAATTTTCATAGCCTTGCCAATAGCATAATTCTTTTTCGCTTTTATGATGTGACATTTTATAACATCATTCTTAGCAGTATTCTCAACAAATACTGCTATCCCATCTTTTTTACCAACGCCACTACCTTCACTTGTGTAGCCTGTTATTGTTAAATCAAAATCATCGTTTTTCTTAATCATGGTTGTTTCCTTAAAAATTTAATTCAATTTATGCTTGCAAATCATTGATTATTTTACAACTATATTTGCTTTTTTGAAAACAGATTTCGCAGATGAATAAAAACGTGTAACACAAACTTGATTTTGGTGGAAATAGATTTGTTTATCTTTCAATAAACCTTCTTCTACGAGTTCAACAATTATTTCTGCAATAATCTTAATACATTTTTTCATTTGTGTATCATTAAATTGCCAATCGTATAGGTTTACATCATACATTTCTACATTCCACTCAGCAATATGATTATTTGGTGTGTTGTCGTTTGTAAAGCATACACAAAATATAGGTTGTTGTTGGTCTATAAATCCCTCTATGCCCAAAGCAGTGAAATCACCTTTATAATCTGTAATCAATTTTTTGAGACCGTTATATGCCACATCCTTGATTTTAGTGAAATTTGGTCTTTTAGTCGTATAACGTAATCCTTTTTCTCCATCTTGACGGGTATATTCAATTTGGATTAATTTTTGACCTTCGTAAATGAATTTTTTTATTTCTGTACCAGTACCATAAGTAAAAAAATCTTCATAACATCTCATTTCTTTCAAGATACTATCTTCATATATGTATTCCTCGGCAAAGTAACCGCTTCGCCATGCATAAGATAAGCAAAGTGTTGTGTTAGAAAATGCATTATCAAAAACACATAATCTTCCAAAAATAACATCTGCAAAAATCAATCTTTCCGTTAAATTGCCATTGTATAAATAAATATCTGTAATAGAGAATTTTTTAAAGTGGACATCATATTGTTCAACCATAATAATCCTGTTTTGGTCATCATAGTGATATTTCATACAATCATTAGAAATAATTGGAGCTTCTATGATTTTTCCATTTAACTTGCATCCTAATGTTTCTTCATAATACGGTGTAGGGTTCACAATTACACCCTTACTTATTACTGTGTGATGTATATTAGCAGAAACCTTGTTTATGATATTATCTAAATCTTGCTCATACTGATTAAATTTGTTTTCGATTTCCTTTAATTGTTCCAAATACTTTTCTATACCCATTTAATTTTCTCTACCCCTTTTGTTAGTTCAATTTATGCTTTGCAAATCATTGTGTAGCTCTGCTACAGCCTTTTTGTATTCCTCATAAGTCAAAAATGTATTTATTATTGGCAAAAGTTTATTTGCCGAAAGTAATTCGGGCAAATCTAAAGCTTTTAAAAATGCTTTTCTTTTAACCAGACTGTCATCTCTTCCTGAAAGCCCATCTATATATAAATCAGTTTTCGTAACAAGCCGTCTTTCAGTTTCTTTTGTTTCTTCTGCAGTAACTCCAGCTTTTTGTAGAGCCTCAATTATTCTTTCTTTTGGTACGCCTTCAACGCCTAATTTACCCTCTTTTGAAGCTTCGGTTTTACGTTTTTCTTTGCCGAAAATATCTGGGATATAAGCGTGTTTTATTTGGTCTTCTGGTACCATTCCACCAATGAATGAACGGATTTTAAAACCTGCCGAATCGCTGTCAGTTAAAATTAGTAGTCCTTTAGTTTCTGCAAGACGGCGAATAAGATTCTGTTTTTCTTTATCGTTAAAAATTGCGAAGCCATCAGTCTCAATTACAACCGCATCAAGAATAGAAGCAAGTTTAATTTTATCGTATTTGCCTTCGACAATTACAACTCTGTCTGTTTTTATCATTAAATTCTCAACAACCTTAAAACTAATTCTTCAAGAATCTGCTTGTCATCCTGACTTGTGCTTTTAATTCTTCTGTCGGCATCAGAAAGAGCTTCAAATGCCTTGTGGAACTGTTCGAGTGAATATTTTGCACCATCACGAGCGGCGTTTGTGATTATGAATTCTTTTCCTTTGTATGCGGATGGAAAAACAGATGCTAATTCTTGTGGCTTAACACCTTTTTCTTTTATTGCACACGCTCTGTACATATCAACGTATGCTTTTGAAAGTGTTGCAGATATCATAAAAGGCTCTTCACGTAATTTAAAGAGGTTTGAAAGGGTGGCGTAGGCTTTATCTGCTTCGCCGTTTACTATATCCCTCGAGAGTGAAAATATTTTTGCTTCGGTTGAAACTATAACAGTTTTGTCTATATGTTCTCTGCTAATTTTGCCTGAGCCTGTAAAGGCACAAACCTTGTCAAACTCGTTTCTTAATGTGCTGTAGTCTGTGCCAACCTGATTTATAAGGTACATAGCATCTTCTCGTGAAATTTCACAATTTTTCTTCGGAGCAGAGTCGACAAGTAATTTTGTGAGTGATTGAACTGAGCGTTTGTCAATTTTTGCAACAATACCTAATTCATCAATGAGCTTAATTGTATTTTTCCATCTGGAGTCTTTTTCGTCAACTTCAATAGTATCACACCAGAAAATAAGTATGGTGGTTTCTGGTAGGTCTTTTAAAATACCATCTAAATCACTATCAAACTTATAACGGTTGTTATCTTGTTTATGCCAATATTGTGTAAAGGGGAAATCCTTTACAAGTGTGCAGGTGTATTCACCCATCATCGGAAAGGTAGAAACACAGTCGGCTAAATCATTTAAAGTAACATCCTTGCCGTCAAGATTATGAAAGTTGAAGTCTTTAAAATCTTTATCAACCGATTTTTCTGTTATTAAAGTGACATAATGCTGCTTTAAATAGTTTTCATCACCGAAAACTAAATAAAGGCTTTTAAAGTCACGTTCTTTAATTTGTCTTTTCAAATCATCTTCTGTAAAAACAGCCATCGTGTAAATCCTTTCACCAAATAGATATATTTTCGTTGCAGGTTCTGTAAAAATTCTTAGCAAAGAGTCTGCCGATTTTATCGTTGTTATGAATTGGTATGCTATAGTCTGAGCAGACAATTAAGGTGTCTACATTAATAGAATAATCATCAGGCACATTTTGTGGTAAAACTAGTACATTTATTTTGCCAAGCTCTTTCTCTAGTTCTGGCAAATCGTTGTATTCCGAAAATGAAAGTACAATGATTTTTTCGTTAAACTCTATTATAGCACAATTTTTACCGTATGTGTCAAAAATTCTTATATTTATTTCATTCTTTAATGTATAAGTAAAATCACCTGAAACTTCTGCTTTATATAAACAGCTTGTGTCTAGTGTATTAACAATAGTATTAACGTATGGTGTGAGCATAGTTTTCTTTACGTTATACTTTTCATAGATATATTCAAGCTGGTCTTCGTTTAAACTTCTGCTACTTGTAACAGCAAGTAAATCTAAAGAATCGCTATTCGATTTCGGAAAGCTTTCGTAATCTTCGAAAGATAAGTTTTGTAGCGGATTTATCACTACGTAATGAGTGCCACATCTTATAATTATGTTTGGTGTATTAGTGTTACCAAGAACAACAAATTCTGTGTTTTGTTTGAATGGAATAACTGAAAGAATCAGAGAAACAATTGTAGGTAAAACAATTGAAAAAGCAAAGAGCCTTCTTATAGCTGTTTTCAACGTGAATTTATTTAAAGTGATATAATAAATTATTAAAAGAAGGACACTTAAACCTAAACCGATATAGACAAAGTTTTCGTTTACTGTAATAGCTGAGAATGCGAGATTGCCAATAGCTTTAACTATTGAAATTAAAAGCTTTAAAAGTAAATCTGTAATGGTAAAAAGGAATTCTGCTATAAAACTTGAAACATTAAATGGAATAAAAGAAATAACCAGAGAAACAAGTGTGGCAATCATTGCACAGAAAGCCAGATTTACACTTAAAAGGTTTGTTAATGGTGAGATTATTGAAACTACACCAAAGTAGTAAACAGATGCAGGAAGAGTAAAAAGCGTTGAAAAAATACTTATTAAAATCGAACCATAAATAAAATTTATAATTCTTTTAATTACCTTGGGTAGCTTTTTCTTGTTTAAAAGTGGGTTTAATGCATACAAATATCGGGAACTTAAAACGACACCGAGTGTTGCTAAAAATGAAAGGTAAAATGAAGGCGAATAAAGAGCATAAGGGTTAATAAGTAATATAATTCCTGCTGAGAGACCAAGTGAATTTATACTGTCTGAATGTTTTTTGAAAATTGGTGCAATAAGAGTGAGCCCCATCATAAAAGATGCCCTTACAACTGATGGTGTAAAGCCTGAAACAACAGAGAGCACCAAAAGAACGAAAATGGCAACAATACTTGAAAAACGTTCTTTTACTTTAAATAGTTTTAAAAGATTTAATATAAGCCCACACCAGAGTGATGTGTGAAGACCTGAAACAGCAAGTAAATGAGCAACACCACTTGAGCGAAAACTGGTTTTTGTTTCTGTGCTTATGTAGTCTGTACCACCAAAAAGCATACCAGTTGAGACACCAAGAGAATCATTATAAAGATAATCTGAAAGTTTATCGAAACACGTAAATTTCAGATTTAATATATAGTAATAAAAGTCTTTTTCTTTTTCGCCAACTTTTCCGTTATACATTGAGTTGTAGATGGAAACTATGCATTTTTCGCTTTTGTCAGCATCATAAGGAGATTCAATTATCGTGGCATCATCAATGAAAATATTATCATAGATTTTGTAGTCAGTTTCATTTGCTACAAATAGTATTTTAATGCTTTCTTCTTCGGAGTTTATAAGTTTTGTTTTTATTATGTAATATTTTGGAGTTACGTCAATAACAGTTGCAACAATATCATTTGTAGTATCAGCATACTGAATTGATTTGTTGAAAACAAAGTGATTGTTAAGAGTTAATGAAACAGAAGAAATCAGAATAGTTATTGAAATTACAGGGATGAAAAGTAGCTTTTTAATGTTCTCTTTTTTAGTGAGGAAATAGAATAATAAAACCGTCACAGCAAGTGGTACAGCCACAAAAAGCGTACTGCTTTTGAAAATCAAAAACAGTAACGCTAAAGTGAAAACTACTGAACCAAATACTAATGACGGTCTTTTCATAGTTTTTTATTATTTCTTAGCCTGCAGGCCAGGTAAAGTTTCTGCCTGAAAGCAAGTGGAAATGAATGTGTTTTACAGTCTGACCAGCAGAGTCGCCACAGTTGTTAACAACTCTGAAGCCATCATTCATTTTTAAGTCTTTACTAAGCTTTGCAATTACTTCGAAAATGTGAGCAATTACCTTGCTGTTTTCTTCTGTAACATCTGCTGCAGAAGAAATGTGCTCTTTAGGAATTACGAGAATGTGTGTTGGTGCTTGTGGCTCAAGGTCATTAAAAGCTACAACCAAATCATCTTCATAAACCTTTGTAGCAGGAATTTCGCCGTTTACTATTTTACAAAAAATACAATCCATATTTTTCACCTTATGCCTTTAAAATTTCTTCTGCTTTAGCCAAAGCTTCGTTTATCTTAGAAATATCTTTACCACCAGCCATTGCTGAATCTGGTTTACCACCACCAGAACCACCAGCAACTTGAGCTACTGCTCTTACAATGTTACCAGCGTGTGCGCCGTTTGCAATAGCAACTTTACCACAGTAGCAAGCGAATGAGCAAGTACCTTTTGCAGATTGTTCTGCAGCGAGAACTACAACAATGTCGTCACCCTTGTCTTTTGATGAATCGAGCATTGAACGGAGTGCGTTTGCATCTGCTTCACCTAAAGAAGCTGTAATGAGCTTGTATGAACCAACTTCTTTAACATTGTCAAAGAGATTGCCAGCCTTTTGCTTTGCAATTTCTGCCTTTAATTCTTCTAATTCTTTTTCTTTAGATTTAAGTTCATTGCTTAGTGCAAGAGCTTTGTTTGCAAGGTCATTAACGTTCGCAAGCTTCATATTCTGTGCAGCGTTGTGAATAAGCTCTTCACGTGAATTAAGGTAAGAGAGAACACCAAGACCAGTAACGCCCTCGATTCTTCTTACACCGGCAGCAACTGAAGATTCAGAAACAATTCTGAAAAGACCAATGTTACCGGTATTTGCTACGTGAGTACCACCACAAAGCTCAGTTGAGAAGCCGTTACCAGCAGTAACAACTCTTACTGTGTCACCGTATTTTTCACCAAAGAGTGCCATTGCACCCTTTTTCTTTGCATCTTCAATAGCCATTTCTTCCATAGTAACAGGAAGAGCTGAAAGAATAATTTCATTAACTCTGTTTTCAATCTTTGTGATTTCTTCGCCAGAAAGTGCAGAGAAGTGAGAGAAGTCGAAACGAACAGCATTTTCATTAACAAGCTGACCAGCCTGTTCAACGTGTGTGCCTAAAATTTCTCTTAATGCAGCCTGAAGAAGGTGAGCAGCAGTATGATTTTTCATAATAGCTTCTCTACGGGATTTGTTAACACTTACTTTAACTTTGTCGCCAACCTTGATTGTATCGCCGTCAGTTAAAGAACCATGGTGAAGGAATACACCCTCAGCAGTTTTTGTAGTGTTAGTAACCTCAAATGAGTTTTCATTAATTGAAATAACACCTGTGTCACCAACCTGACCACCACCTTCACCATAAAGTGTGGTAGTGTCAAGAACGATAACGCCATCTTGCTCGGCACCGATAAAGTCAACCTTTTCGCCGTTTACAGCAATAGATTTTACAGTTGCTTCACAATCAAATTCTGTGTAACCAAGGAATTTAGTAGCACCGATTTCTTTAAATGAAATGTCTGAGCCCTTCCAGCCTTCTGTGCCGGCAACCTTTCTTGCATCCTTAGCCATTTGCTTTGCTTTCTTTAAAAGGTCTTCGAATTCTTCGTTATTAACGCTCATTCCGTTTTCTTCAAGGATTTCACGTGTTAAGTCAATAGGGAAACCGTAAGTATCCTGAAGCTTAAATGCATCTGCACCTGAAAGCACTTTGCCCTCAGTATTTTTCATCATTTCATTAAGAAGCTCGAGACCGCTGTCAATAGTTTTGTAGAAGCTGTTTTCTTCCATAGCAATAACTTTTGTAATATAGTCTTGCTTTTCTTTGAGCATTGGGTATGCGTTTTCATTTTCTTTAATAACAGTTTCGCAAACCTCTGCTAAGAATGGTCTATCTATTCCTAAAAGTCTGCCGTGTCTAGCAGCTCTTCTTAAAAGTCTTCTTAAAACATAACCACGACCAACGTTTGATGGGATAACGCCGTCACCAATCATAAATGTTGTTGAACGGATGTGGTCTGTAATAACACGAAGAGAAACGTCGTGCTTTTCGTTAGCGTGATATTCGATACCAGCAATAGAAATTATGTGCTTCATAATATTCTGAACAGTATCTACCTCAAAAAGGTTATTAACATCCTGGCAGATAACTGCAAGTCTTTCAAGACCCATACCAGTATCAATATTAGGGTTTTTAAGTGGTGTGTAGTTGTTGTTACCATCATTTTCAAATTGTGTGAAAACAAGGTTCCAGAATTCAACAAATCGGTCACAATCGCAACCAACCTTACAGTCAGGTGAGCCACAACCATATTTTTCACCACGGTCATAGTAAAGCTCTGAGCAAGGTCCGCAAGGTCCCTGACCATGCTCCCAGAAGTTATCTTCTTTACCAAAACGAACCATGTGGTCTTCTTTTACACCAACATCTTTAGTCCAGATGTCATAAGCCTCATCGTCATCAAGGTAAACACTGCAGTAAATTCTGTCTGGGTCCATTTTAACAACCTCGGTGCAGAATTCCCAAGCCCACGGAATAACTTCTTTTTTGAAGTAATCACCAAATGAGAAGTTACCGAGCATTTCAAAATAAGTACCATGACGAGCTGTAATACCAACTCTTTCAATATCAGGAGTTCTGATACATTTCTGACAGGTAGTAACTCTCTTTTTGGGTGGGGTTTCTTCACCTGTGAAGTATTTTTTCATTGGTGTCATACCAGCATTAATAAGAAGAATACTCTTATCACCCTGTGGTACAAGAGGGAAGCTTGGTAATCTTAAATGGTCTTTGCTTTCAAAGAATTTCAAGTACATTTCGCGTAATTCGTTAAGACTAGTCCATTCCATTTTTACACATCCTTATACATTAATGTTAAATTTAGACAAATAAAAAAGCACATTTTGCAACACGGGACGGTTAGTTTAACCGCGGTACCACCCGAATTGTGCAAAACGCACCACCTCAAATGCTTTTTAACGCAAAGCAACGTGCCTTTTGGGCAAGGCTCAACGGTAGCAGATAAATAAAACAATAAAGAATTCACAGCAAACATTCTCTCTCTGGATATTGCCTTTATAAATCATTCCGCATCAAAGCCAGAAAATATTAAATTACAAAAGGTAGTATATATTCTGCAAGGAAAAAAGTCAAGAAAAATTAATATAATATAAGTATTATAGTTGAATTTATCCAAATCAAAAGGTGAAGAAATGGTGTTTCTTGTAAAAATAGTGCTTGACTTATTAAGTCAAAGTTGTTATAATCTTTGTCGCTATGGTGTAGCCATAGTAATCCTTACCCTTAAATTTCAGTAAGGGTCAAAGTCCAGAAGGAGGTGCGAACGATGGTAAAATACGAAACAATCATTGTTTATTCTTTAGCTAAAGGCGAAGAAGCTGCAAAAGAAGTTGCAGAAAAATTCAAAGCTATGATTGAAGGCGCTGGTACTGTTGAAAGCATTGATGAATGGGGCAAGAGAAGACTTGCTTACCCAATCAATGACGAAAACGACGGTTACTATGTACTCTACAACTATGAGTGCAACGCTGAATTCCCAAAAGAACTTGATCGTGTTGTTGGAATTACAGATGGCGTTCTTCGTTCACTTATTATTAAGAAGTAATTTTATTTTTAAGGAGAAAGTGTGGCTTTTGCCATACAGCGAGAAATTATGCTTAACTGTGCAGTAGTTATGGGCAGACTCGTTGCTGACCCTGAAGTTCGTCAGACACCATCAGGTGTTTCAGTTTGCAGATTTACAGTAGCGGTTGACCGTTCTTATGTAAAGCAAGGCGAACAAAGACAAGCAGATTTTATTGATATTCTTGCTTGGCGTCAAACAGCAGAGTTTGTTGGCAAATATTTCCAGAAGGGCTCAATGATTGCAGTGCAAGGCTCAATCCAGACTGGCTCTTACGAAAAAGATGGTATTAAGAGAAGAACATTCGAAATTGTTGCTGATAATGTTAGCTTCTGTGGCTCAAAGAGCGAAAGTGGTAACACAGCACCAAGAAATGATTTTGACAGTGCTCCATCTTTCTCAAATGGTAATCTTGATGATTTTTCAGCATCAGCTGATGATGACGAATTACCATTCTGATTTAATTTGAACTAACGCGTTTTTACGCTAACTATTACTATTAAGGAGGAAACTAAAATGGCATACGATAAGGCTGAAAGAGGCGCAGGCCGTCCTAACAAAAAGGGCAGAAAAAAAGTTTGCGCATTCTGTGTTGAAAAAGTTGACACAATTGATTACAAAGATGCTGCAAAGCTTCGTCGTTTTACATCTGACAGAGCAAAGATTCTCCCTCGCCGTGTAACAGGCACATGTGCTTACCACCAGAGAGAACTCACAACAGCAATTAAGAGAGCAAGACATATTGCTCTTCTCCCATACACAGCAGACTAATAAAACGACATATTTTGCGTAGAACAAAAAGCACCATTGAGAGAAATCAATGGTGCTTTTTTAACCGCCTTTTTACCCACTCGGCGTATCGATATACGCCTTCGGGGTAAAAAAACGGTTTCTACATCAAAATCTGTTCGTTTTCTTTCCAAGTTTTATATACAACTTCGGAGTGCCAAAACAACATCTGCATCAAAATCCACTCGACAACTTTTATTAATGCAGAATTTCGGAAGGCTTTGCCTTGATTATAATTTAATATTAATAAAAATAACTACAGTCTTTTATTTAAAGATTACGATAAACTTTAAAAGAAATGAAAATTAAATGAGTCGGTCTGCCTCTCTTCGAAGAGAGGGGGACCGCCTTTTCATTAGCTTGCCTATTTTAATATACTTTCAAGCGAGTAGAAAATTGAATTTAATCATATAGTTCATTGGGTGGTGGAGAGTTCTTTGACACGAGTTAACTGTAAAAATGCAGTTTGTCGGTAGATTGATAATTTGAAAATTATTTATTCGCCGACTAACTACATAAATAGAGCCAACTGCGTTGCGAAGAACTCTCCACCATTCCGATTTAATTTATCATAATTTAGAATATATTTATCGCCTGAAAACTCAATGGTAGTGAGTAATTTACGGAATGAATAGTCCCCCTCTCTTCGAAGAGAGGCGTTTTATATTAGGTAACTCGTTCTACCAACAAAACTATTGATAAAATGGAAAATATATGCTAAACTGAAATCGCGACATAAACTTAATAATTTTTCCGTATCGGTGTGTATTTTTATTTCGGTAAAAATACAGGCTCTTTTTCGCATACCGTTACGGAAGTGAAGTTTGTGTCGCAGCAAATCGGAGCTATGTATTTTTCGTGCGTAGCTTCGGCTGCGCACTTTTTGTTTTTATAAGAAAAATTAAGGTGGGATGAAAAAATAAGTTGAATTTTATGAATTAACTATAAACTCCAGCTTTCCGGAGTTGAAATAGAAATTTTAATTTATTATTAGGAGAATGTTTTATGAAAAAGTTTATTAGTTTATTTTTAGTTTTAAGTCTTGTTTTCTGTTTCGCGGCTTGTGGCGGTAATGAAACACCTGATGAAAATGTTGATAATAACAGTGTTATTGATGATGTAGATAATAACAATTTAGTTTCGAGTAATAATGAAATTACAGTAGATGATGTAAAAAATGCAACAGTTTCACCTGCAACAGATTTTGAAATCTACGAACCAGATAGTGGAGTAGTTATTATTGATGGTTATATAGGTAATGAAGAGATTGTTGTAATTCCTGAAACTATTAATGGAAAAACAGTAACAGAGATTGCAGATGGTGCATTTGTTAATGCAGATACAGTTCGTGCAGTGAAATTGGCTGATACAATTGAAGTTGTAGGAGATAGTGCATTTAATCTTGTTGATGAATTAGAAATAGTTGTAGCAGGTTCTAATTTAAAAAGAGTTGAAGATTATGCATTTACAAGTTGTCCAAAGTTAAGATGTCTTGAACTAAACGATGGACTTGAATATATAGGGGCTTGTGCCATAGGGGACAATCCGAGTTTAAAAGAATTTTATATCCCTGGTAGTGTAACGGAATTTGGTAGTGTTTTACCTGAAGATGATGCTATAGTTATTTGTGAAGCTGGAAGTGCTGCAGAGGAATTTGTGAAAAAAAGAGGTTACGAATACAGACTTAAATAATTTGTTTTTCTAAAAAATACACTTACTTTATATCTGACTGACTAAATAAAAATTCTATCATTTAAGCTCACGATAACCTTAAATGATAGAATTTGTTTGTTTTTATAGACTAATAATTATAATCAAGGCGAAGCCTTCCGAAATTCTGCATTTTGCATTTTTCTGACCACTGACTTACTGACCACTGAGTAGCGGGCGACCAAAGATCTGCCCCTACAATTTATATACTTCCGCCAATTCATCAACCGCTTTTCTTATCTCATAAATCAAATCATTTGGTGACTTGACTTTGACTCTTGCGCCGAATTGTAAAATCCAGGCAATAAGCCCCTCACTTACTGCGGCATTGGTTCTTAAAATGAATGAGTTTTCGTCATTTTTTTGTATCTTTACAGATTTACCAAATCTGTCGAGCATAACGTCAAGTAAATCGTTGTTACAAATAAGCTGTATCGGTTTTGGTTCACCACTGAACATATTGAAAGATTTATTTGCGTAATCGGCTGCGTCAAATTTATTTGTGTAGTTAGAAACTTCTGAAAAGTGTCTTGATTTTTCGTTTGTTACATTTACAGATTTTATTCTGTCGATTCTTACGTGCATTAAATTATCGTATTTTTCGTTATTGCATATAAGATAATAATTATCATTTGACCAGATAAGTGCATAAGGGCTTACCTTATGCGTTTTTTCTTCTGTAGCAGTTTTAAATTCATCGGTGATTTTTCGCTTCTGGTAAAGAATGTTAACCTTTAAATTTTTGTTTATGGCTTTATCTAATTCACTTATGATGTAGTAAATTCTTTCATTTGCAGTTTTAGGTCGTTTTTCAACATAAACCTGAGAATGAAGAATTTTAGATTGATTTTCACTTAAAAAGCTTTCAAATTTATTAACTAACTCCGCAGTTTTGTTAGGTGAAATAAAATTAGCAGCCTGAACAGCATCTGAAATGAGACGTATTTCTGCTTCCTGAAATTTTCTTTCGCCCAAAAAGTAGCCTGTGTTACCTTTTTCGGTGCATTTTATAATGTCATAACCGAATTCTCTTAATACGTCAATGTCCTTATAAATTGATTTTCGTTCTGCCGGAATACCAGCATTCTGTAATTTTTCGCAAAGCTCATTTGCAGTAAAAGTGTGTTCTTCGTCGGTTTGCTTTTCGAAAATATCAGCAAGAACTAATAGTTTTAATTTTGAATTCTGTACCCCAGCCATATTTTAACCACCTTTTTAATCTTGGTTTCATAATATCAAAAATACAAATTTTAGTCAATAAATTATAAAAGATGTACAATTGACAATTATACTAAATATTGGTAAAATGAAATAGAAGGAATAGCTTATTCCACTCGAAAGCAGAAAGGAAGGATGGTTTTTATGGTAAACGGCGTAATGGGTTATTCAACATATTATAATAACAATGAGTCTTTATTAAGAGGTGTAGCGTCTGCAAATGAAGCAAAGGCTGTGGCTCAGGCTCAGGTTCCTGTAAAAGCCACAACAAATACTTCTGAGAATACTGCTTCAAATTATGGTGGCTTCAGTAAATCAAGTCACTTTGAGGGTAACGTTGTAGGCGTTGCTAATCAACTCAATATGAGAAAACTAAACGAAGATGAATTAGGTTTACGTAAAAGGTCTGATGGTGCTAAATCTCCACAAGAGGTTTTTGAAGAGAGTGAGTGCCAGACTTGTGCAGAGAGAAAATATCAGGATGGTTCAGACGACCCTGGTGTTTCATTTAAAACTGCGGCACACATATCACCAGACCAAGCGGTTGCTAAAGTGAGAAGTCACGAGTATGAGCATGTTGTAAGAGAACAGGCTAAAGCAGAGCGAGAAGACAAAGAGGTTGTAAGTCAGAGTGTGAGACTTCACACAAGTATCTGCCCTGAGTGTGGCAGAAGCTATGTTTCAGGTGGCGTTACAAATACCGTAACAAAGGGAAGTACCGAACAGCCACAACAACAAACAGAAGCGAAACAAAACACTGGTAATGTCGAATAATAGCATTTTTAATCGTCAATCGGTATTAAACTGGTTGGCGATTTTTTTATTTACAAATTAAGGTAAAGGGTGTATAATAACTTCTATATGTCCAAAATTTACAAATGAAAGTGTGGTGTAACAATGGTAGGTCTTAAAATAGGTCTTGATATAGGAACTGGTAGTGTTACTGCAGCTATCGAGGGTAAGGGAATTGTGCTTTCTGAACCAGCAGTTTTAGCTCTTGAAACTGAAACTAACCGTGTATTAGCAGCTGGTAAAGAGGCTCTTGAGATGACAGGCAGATGTCCTGACGCTATAAAACTTGTTCGCCCACTTCTTTCTGGTGGTATCTCTGATTTAGAAAATAGTAAACTACTTTTAAGAACTTTTATTGAAAGAATCTGTAAAAATAAAATATTTAAACCTACTGTTGCCGCTACAATGCCAGCAGGTCTTACAAACCTTGAAAAGCGTAATATACTTTCGTGTATCTTAAATGCTGGTGCAGGTAGAGCAGTTTTAATTGAAGAACCACTTGCAGCAGCTCTTGGTACAGGCGTTATGCTTGATAAACCTTATGGTACAATGATTGTAAACGTCGGAGCAGGCACTACAAGTGTTGCTGTTGTTACAATGGGTAGTATCGCCGTTGCAAAAAGTGCAAAAATCGGTGGTACTGATATGGATGAAAAAATTAAAGCCTATCTTAAAGATAATCGTGGTGTGGCAGTTGGTAAATTAACTGCTGAAGAATTAAAAATTATTTTGGGCGGTGCAGAAATCCGTGATGAATCAGTTGTTGCTATTTCTAAGGGTAAAGATATAGATGAAGGAATGCCAATGTTCTTTGAAGTTACCGCAACTGAAATAAATTTTGCTATAAGAGAATGTATAGACGAAGTTGTTAAGGCTATAACAGAAGTGTTAGAGGTTACACCCCCAGAATTAGTAAGAGATATTACTGATGACGGTATTTTCCTTTGTGGTGGTGTTGCAGGAATGTATGGTCTTGATAAATTTATTGAGAAGCAGACTGGTATTAAAGTAAAAACACCAGGCAGAGAAACAGAAATTTCAGCCTTGGGAGCTTTAAGAACTTTAACAGAAGAAAAATATCTTCAAAATAATGGTTATCATTTTGTCACCTTAGAAACTTTGGGGGTAAAATCTTTATGAAATTACTTGTTATTGACGGTAACTCAATATTAAACAGAGCCTACTATGGTGTAAGGTTGCTTTCTACAAAGGATGGCAGATTTACAAATGGTATTTATGGCTTTTTAAACATTTTTCTTTCATTACTTTCGAATTTTGAGCCTGATTCTGTGGCGGTTGCATTTGATTTAAAAGCACCTACATTCCGTCATAAATTGTATTCTGAATATAAAGCTGGCAGAAAACCAGCACCAAGAGAATTAGTTGAGCAATTTGCTCCTTTAAAGGAATTACTCACAGCACTCGGTTACACAGTAGTTGAAAAAGAAGGCTATGAAGCAGACGATATTTTAGGAACACTTTCAGCTTCATGTAAAGGTGATGACTTTTGTTATATAGCAACAGGCGACAGAGATTCATTACAACTGGTAAGTGAAAATGTAAATGTCGTTTTAGCTTCAACAAAAATGGGTCAACCAGTTTCAACTCTTTATGATATAGAAAAAATTAAAGAAGAGTATAAGGTAACACCAAAACAGCTTATAGATATTAAAGCAATTCAGGGCGATACCTCTGACAATATTCCAGGTGTTCAGGGTATTGGTCCTAAGGGTGCTATTGATTTAATAAGTCAATTTGGTTCTATCGAAAATATTTATGAGAATTTAGAAAATCTCGAGATAAAGGCTGGTACTAAAGTAAAGCTTGAAACATCAAAAGAAAGTGCATTTTTAAGTAAAACATTAGGTACAATCTGCCTTGAAGCACCAATCAGTACTAATTTAGAAGATTATAAAATCAAGTCACCAGATAAAGATTTAGCAAAACGTCTTTTTGCTTCTTTAGAAATGTTTAAGCATATTAAACGATTTAATCTTGATGAAGACACCGAAAACACAACTTTGACGCCATCTAAAGAAATTTCGGCTTTTTTAGTTGACGATTATGCAAAGTTATCAGATGAACTTCAAAAAACAGGTAAGGCGTATTTTATAGCTAAGTACAATGATGGTGGCATTGAAAGTCTTTTCTTTAATGTAGAAGATGGCGTCAAAGTTGTGCAGAATTTTGACTTTATGTTTATGAGCTTCGCTAAAGATTTTTTAGAAAATGAAAATATAGCGAAATTTACAGACAATGCAAAGCATTTGTTCTCTTTTTGTGAGATTAACGGCATTGAGCCACAAAATATTAAATTAGACACTTCTCTTGCAGGGTATTTGCTTAACCCTAATTCTTCAGATTACAGCGTTTCTGCTTTAAGTGAAGTATATAATCTTGAAAAAGTCAAAGTTAAAACAGATGATGAAAACTTGCTTTTGATTTATGAAGAAGAAAAAGAGTTTATAAAACAAGCGGCTGTAATGAAAGCTTTATCTTTAAAGCTTATGAGTGATATTACAGAAAACAGTCAGGAAAAGCTCCTTTATGAAATTGAAATTCCTCTTTCAAGAGTTTTAGCTTCTATGGAAAGAGAAGGTTTTTCTGTTGACAGAGACGGAATTGTTTCTTACGGTGAAAAATTAGCAGATATTATTGAAGTTAAGCTTTCTAATATCTACGCTTTAGCTGGTTGTGAGTTCAATGTTAATTCACCAAAGCAGTTGGGTGAAGTTCTTTTTTCAGAGGATAAGCTCAATTTGCCACACCAGAAAAAAACAAAGAGCGGTTATTCCACAAATGCTGAAGTACTCGAATTTTTAAAGGATAAACATCCAATAATTCCTGAAATTTTAGAATACAGAACGCTTTCGAAACTAAAGTCGACTTACTGTGATGGTCTTTTAAAGGTTATTGATAATGATGGTAGAATTCACTCCACATTAAATCAGACCGAAACGAGAACCGGTAGAATTTCATCAACAGAACCAAATCTTCAGAATATTCCGGTAAGAACTGAATTAGGCAGAGAGTTAAGAAGATTTTTTAATGCAAAAGAAGGCTTTGTGTTAGTTGATGCCGATTACTCACAAATTGAATTAAGAGTTCTTGCAAGTATGGCAGAAGACGAAATAATGAAAAAGGCTTTTATTGAGAATCTTGATATTCATACAGCGACAGCTTCTCAGGTTTTCTCAGTTCCAATGGATGAAGTTACAAGTGACGACAGAAGAAAAGCAAAGGCTGTAAATTTTGGCATTGTTTATGGCATTGGCGCATTCAGTCTTTCTAATGATATTGGTACTACTGTGCAGGAAGCTGACAGATATATAAAAGGTTACCTTGCAAATTATTCAGGGGTTGCTGCTTTTATGGAAAAATGTAAGTCTGAAGCAAAATCAAAAGGGTATGCCCAGACTGTTTTTGGCAGACGCAGATATTTGCCGGAGCTTACTTCGTCAAATGCAAATCTTCGTAATTTTGGTGAAAGAGTATCGATGAATATGCCGATTCAGGGGACAGCGGCAGATATTATTAAAATAGCAATGATTAAAGTGTGGGAGCGACTTAAAAAAGAAGTTCCAGAAGCACATTTGATTATGCAGGTGCACGACGAATTAATTATTGAAGCACCAGAAAGTAAGAAAGAAGAAGTTTCACTTCTTTTAAAATATGAAATGGAAAATGCGGTCACAATGAGCGTTCCTTTTACGGCAGACGTTAATTGTGGTAAAACATGGTATGATGCAAAATGATTGATGATATCAGAATTGAACCGATGAATGAGACTCACTTAAAGGATTTGGCATTACTTGAAAAACAATGCTTTTCTGTTCCGTGGAGTGAAAATGCTTTGAGAGCAGAATTAGAAAAAGAAAACTCAAGATTTTTTGTTGCGATTACAAAAAATGAGGTTTCTGGATATATCGGAGCAAACAATATTTTAGGTGAAGTTTATATTGATGATATAGCGGTTTTTTATAATTATCGTGGGTTTGGTATAGGTACAGCACTTTTAAAGCATCTTATAAGTGTTTCAAAAAATGAAAATTGTGATTTGCTTACATTAGAGGTTCGTGTCAGTAATAAACCTGCAAGAAAGCTCTATGAAAAGTTAGGCTTTCAGAATGTGGGTGTACGAAAGAATTTTTATGACCGACCCAAAGAGGATGCAGTTATATACACAAAATATTTAGGTGAAGAAAAATGAAGATTTTAAGCATAGAAAGCAGTTGTGATGAAACTGCTGCAGCAGTAGTTGAAGATGGAAGACATGTTCTTTCAAATATAGTTGCAAGTCAGGTGGATGAACATAAAATTTATGGTGGCGTTGTGCCTGAAATTGCTTCTCGTCGTCATGTTGAAGCAATTAGTGGTGTTGTTAAAAATGCCCTTAGTGAAGCTAATTGCACATTGGATGATATAGGAGCTATAGCAGTAACTTATGCACCAGGGCTAATTGGTGCGCTTTTGGTTGGTGTTAATTACGCAAAAGGTCTTTCGTTTGCAACAGGTAAGCCACTTGTGCCTGTTCATCATTTACGCTCACATATTGCGGCTAACTATTTAACAAACGAAGAATTAAAACCACCATTTTTAGCACTTGTAGTGTCTGGTGGTCATAGCCATATTGTTAATGTGAAAAGCTATACAGAATTTGAGGTTATTGGCAGAACTCGTGACGATGCCGCTGGCGAAGCGATGGACAAAGCAGCAAGAACAGTGGGGCTTCCATATCCTGGTGGTGTTAACTTAGATAAGATTTCTCAAAATGGTGACGAGAATAAATATAAATTCCCAATACCACATCTTTCTACAGGTAAATATGATTTTAGCTTTTCTGGTCTTAAAACATTTGCTGTGAATTTAGTACATAACGCTTCACAAAAGGGTGAAGATGTGAGCGCAGAAGACCTTGGTGCTTCATTTATTAAAACTGTTACGGATATTTTAACCAAGAATACAATATCGGCGGCAAAGGATTTAGAGGTAAAACAGATTGTTTTAGCTGGTGGCGTTTCAGCGAACTCACGTCTTCGAAAAAAAATGGATGAAGAGTGTAAGAAAAATGGATTTAAGCTTTATATGCCAGAGCTTAAATACTGTGGAGATAATGCTGCTATGGTAGGTTCGCAGGGCTACTATGAATTTTTGAGTGGCAAAAGGGCAGGGAATGACCTTAATGCAGTTGCGTCGATGAGTATTACAGAAGAGTGCGGAGTGCAAAGTGCTGAGTGCTGAGTTTCGGAAGCCTTACGGCTTGATTATAATTATTAATCTATAATGAAAACAAATTCTATCATTTTTAGTTTACGGAAAACTTTAAATGATAGAATTTTTATATTTGATATTTAATTCTTACTAATTAAAATTACTATAAATGAAAAGATTAATTAATTGTTATAAGCAATTATTATAATAGCGTCGCAGACCATTAACTCAGCACTTTGCACTCAGCACTCAGCACTTTTTTCAATTTCCAACTAATATTCAATTATACGAACATAAATACACTTTAAGATTAACAAATACCAAAAAAAGTACAAAAAAATGTCATTTTAAGTCAAAAAATAATCGTTTCTTGAAAAGTGGTTACATAAAAAGGAAAAGTATGCTACAATACAGACGTTGAGTGGTTTTCACACCAATCACTTAACTGGTTTTTATAAACCACAGGGGGAGGGATATATTATATCCCTAAAAATCACAGAATCAGGTTTTGCAGTTCACACGCTGCGTTCGCTTCTTTCCTGATTCTGTGTTTTTTTATGTTGAAAATTGTCGAATAGTAATGTATTATAATTAATATATCGTCGACAAGGAGCTTGGCATTGATAAAAAAGACTTTTATTATTTGGCTATCAGTAATTATGTTGATTTCATTTTCTGCTTGTAATAGTGAAAATGTTACTGATATGAGTGAGAAAACAATAGTTGTAGAAGCGAATAGTAGTTCGTATCTTGCAGCTAAAACAGTTAAAGATAGTGTTAAAGAAATTAAGGAAATATCAACAGAGGATGGGGCTGTTTCTTTAGTTGAGGCTAAAGAGGCTGATTTTGTCGTTTTGGATGAATTTCAATCTGCATTGTATATTGAAAACAAAAGAAAAATCGATGTTGTAAAGGTGTTGGACTTTACAATGGATTATTGTGCTTATTTACATAACAATCAGGAGTTGTTGAATAAGTTTAACAGCGAAATAATTAAGCTTCTTGAAGATGGCACCATAGCAAAAATTAAATCCTCTTATAAAACGGGTGAAACCTTTTATCCGGAGCTAAAAAAGCTTTCAGAAAAATCGCCAGTTTTGACAGTTGCAACAGATGTTGTTGGGTTCCCTTATACAGATTTAACAGATGAGGGCACAATTATTGGCATTGATATTGATATATTGACAATCGTTGCAAATCGTTTGGGATATAACCTCGAATTAATTGTAACAACCACAGACGATGCTTTTAACCTATTGCAGAACGATGAGGTCGATATGGTGATTTCGGGACTTGTTTATGATGAACATAGAGATGCTGTTTTTGATGCCTCGATTTGTTATCTTTCAGTTGATTATTATCTACATTCAAGGGGATGAATTTTTTAGAGAATTAAAGATTGTGATGGTGATTTTGCACAAGTGGAAAGGGCGTTTTTTGACGTTTTAGACAAGGTTGTTTTTTGCATGTTCAAAATATACTTTTTTTCTTGCAAACTCAAATTCACTGTGCTATAATTATTGAGATATGTAACCGTGGAGGTGTCTTTTTTGGAAAACGAAAATTTAGAAATCCAAGAAGGCGTTGCGGTTGGTACTGATTCAGAAGGTGGATTAAACAGAGAATATGTTTATGAAAACCGTCGCTATGTAGGTCTTAAAGAAACTGTATGGTACGTTATTTACGATATGTGCCAGAGCTTTAACATAGACTCATTTGGTGACCGTTTTGTTACAAATATTCTTCAGATTGACCTTGACTATCAAACCATCGTGCGCGTAGTAAACGGTGTATGGGACGTTATCAACGACGTATTTACAGCGGCAATCGTTGAAAGAACTCGTACTCGTTGGGGTAAATTTAAACCGTATCTTGTTGCTCTCGGTATTCCGGGTACAATTGGTACATGTTTCTACTGGTTAATGCCTATGATATTCAAAGGCAAGGGTGCCAGAGATATGAGTAAGTTTATTACTTATTTTATTCTTACTCTTGTACGTGAGGGTGCAGGAACGTTCAGGGCTATTGCAAGAACGGGTATGCTTGCTACAATTACGCCTCACCCTGTTGACAGAACAAGGCTTATTACGGTTGCTGAGTTCGTTTCAGGTCTTTTGGGTGAAAAACTACCGCAGCAGATTCTCACAGTTCTTCTTGACTTAATAGGTAATAAGGTTATCAACCTTTCATATACAAGTACGTTTATGGTTATGGGTAACTTTACTTCTATTGTTAGTGGTTTTGCAGCTCTTGCGTTCTGTGTTATGACTCGTGAAAGAGTTATGCAGTCCATTGAAACACCAAGTGTTATGCAAGGTATCAAGTCGGTTATTAATAACAAGCCAATCTTGTTACTTACACTTTCAGAAACACTTTCAAACTTCAGTGTTGGTGGTAGCATAAATGACTATTACATAGATGTTCTTAACTTTGCTTCTATGACGATGGTTGCTGGTATTCCTGGTGCTATTATTAACCCATTCTCATTCTACTTCGTACCTTGGTTCAGAAGAAGATTTTCAACAAAAACACTTTATCTTGTTTCAACAAAGATTCAGCCACTTCTTGATATTCCGGTTTATCTCATTGGTATGATAGGCGGTAAACATAACGGTCTTTATAAGAAAGTTTTGCCGATGTTCTTTGTTATGGCAATTAAAGAAGCTATTTATATGGTGTTCTGGGGCGTTCGTCGTGTTATTCCAAGTGAAATGTACAACGAATCTATGGACTACTGTGAATGGAAAAATGGTTATCGTACAGAAGCTATGACTTCAGTTGCAAGAGAGCTTACTAAGAAACTTGCAAGTATTTTGAACTCTGCAGTTTCATTACAGCTTAAAAAGATGATCGGTTACGACATCAGTTCTTATACACGTGGTCAAGCTCAAACTGACGAAACTAAACATGGACTTTTCGCTATTGCAACAATTATACCAACCCTTACAGGTCTTTTGGGTATTATTCCAATTCTCTTCTATGATTTGAGCGGTGAAAAGAGAGAGCGTATGTACGCTGAACTCCTTGTTCGTCGTGAAGAAATGGCTAAGAAGCTTGAAGATGCTTCAACAGAAGAAATTAAGGTGCTTAGCAAAGAGCAAATTAATGTAGGTTCAAAGAACCAAGATTTATAATCATAATGACGGCGGCACAACAGTGTCGCCGTTTTTAATAGGAAGATATTATGTTAAAATACAGATTTTTGAAGAATTCTGCAAAAGTATTATATATTTCAACAGGTATTTTATTTTTGGGGAATCTTATTCTTTTACTGAATTTATTGTTCCCAACATTTGAAACAAAAATAGGTTTTTTAAGCAAATTGCCTGATTTATCAATTTATATTTTTACATTTTTTTCTTATCTGGCACTTAATGATGAAAAATCGGCTCATAGAAAAATCAAAGATATTAAAAGCCAAAGAAAGATTAAGTGTCTGAAAGTCTTACTAATTTCAATATTTGCTTTAACTTTTTTTAAAAATGTAGTGGCAAATGTGGTGAATGATGTGGCTTTTAGCTTGTTTTTGGTTGTTACATCGTTTTCATTTTTTATGCTTGTGCTTTCTTGCTGGTATTTCTATAGAGATAAAAATGAAGGAAAGGTTAAATTTGCTTCGCTTATATCTATTGTTGTGTCATTAGCTTATGCGATTTTTAAATTTGTTTCGTATCTGAATCCTGTTATCGCTCCAGGCGGTTCAGGTGCTGATTTCACAGAATATAACAATTACTATATTAAGCAATATAGCTTTTGTCTCTTTCAATATGCAGTGAATATTCTTATGCTTTTACTTATAAACAAGCATTATTCAAAAAGAGAAATGCAATGCGAAGAGGATGAAAAATTAAAAGTGAAGCCTGTGCGTCCGGCTGTGGTAGAAACTATTGAAAATCCTGAAGGTTATGGACTTGATAATATCGATGATTATTTAAATTCTGTTTCAGAAAAATAGGTATTGACAGATGTGTTATAATAATTCGTAATCTGTCGGAAGGATGTAAAATTATTAGTAATGAGAAAAAATATCAAAAGAGCGTTTTGCTTAGGTGTTTTGCTTTGTCTTGTTGTGAATTTGTTTTCAGTTACTGCTTTAGCAAATGAAACAGAAAAAGGCGATGTAAATAATGACGGTGTGATATCTCTTGAAGATGCGAGATTGGTGTTAACCGATGTTGCAAAGCTTCAGACATTACCAGAGGAGAATTTTGTCAGAGCTGATTTTGATTCGGATGGTGTGTTATCGTTTTCTGATGTAAGAGATATAATGCGTGTATCAGTTGATTTACCACCAGAACCAAGTCTTATGGAAAAATTTACTCAATTAACACCGAAAAAGTCTAATGCTGGTATTACTAAAAAATCGAAGTTCTGTATGGTTTTAAAGGATTATTCAGAAACACTTTCAGCTACTGCAATTGATAATAAGTCAAACCCATTGTTTTCACCTCTTTTAGCAGGTACATTTGATTATGTGAAAGAGGGTCCGGTGAAGGATAAAGAAAGTGGTCACGAATTTTATGTTTTAAAATCTGGCAGAAGAGTTTACTCAGATGCAGTAAAAGTTTTTGATGGCTATAATATGCCAATTAATAATATTGAACTTGTTGAAGAAACTCAGACATATAATGCAGCTACAAGGCTTTATTTAAAGCTCGACTGGAGAGTTCCTTTTAATGTAACAATAAAACCACAAAGCTACGAAAAAGGATACAATAGCAGGGAATATAATATCAAAGATGGTAAATTTACAGCTAATTATATGGACGTTGTTTTTTACTACTCTGGTAACCCTTTTGGTGAAGTTTCTTTTGCCGAAAGCGAAATGCTTAAAGGTATGAAGTGGATAGAAGATACCAGTAAAAACACAGTAACTTTAAGAATATATTTTCAAAATACTGGCGATTTTATGGGTTATAATGTTTATTATGATGAGAATAATTATCTTGTAATAAGCATAAAAGAGCCTTCATACGGTCTTAACGACAGAACTATTTTAATTGACCCTGGTCACGGTGGAAACCAACCAGGTGCAGGTTCAGGTACAGGTGTTTATGAAAGAGATGTTACATATAAAATAGCACTGGAGTTACAAGCTTTACTTGAGAAAAAAGGTGTAACTGTGTTGTTTACAAGAGATGATTCTAAGTCTGTTCCTGAAATTGAAGAAAGACGACTTGATTCATATAGTCTTAATCCGGATATGTTTATTTCAATTCATTGTGATGCAGCTGACTCAAAAGAAAGAAACGGTTCATCTGTTTATTATTATAAGAACTATTCTGGTCCATTAGCTTTTGCTGTATCTGAAAATTTACCTAAAGCAGTTAAAGAAGCGACAGGATATGAAATGAAAGATGCTGGTGCACATTTCTATCCGTTTTTAGTTACGAGAATTGAAACTTGTCCTTCAGTGTTGGTTGAATGTGGCTTTATCAGTAACGCAAACGATTTCAAAATTATAAACTCTGAAAAAGGCAGAAAAGCTATTGCCAAGGGTATTTATGAAGGTATTTTGGATTATTATAACTATTAAAATATTTGAAACAGAAATTTTACAATTTCTGTTTCATTTTTTTCTATATTTATTTGACTTATTTATAAAAGTGTGATAATATACCATATATATTTTTATTTTTCAGAAATGGGTGAAAAAATGAATAGAAAAATAAAACAAATACTTGCTATGTTGTTGGTTACGGCAACTTGCTTTTCAATAGCTCAGATAATGAGTATCAACGCTTTTGCGGTTGAAGCAATTCATGGTGATGTGAACCAGGACGGCGTGCTTGATGATATGGATGCTCATTACATTTTGCGTTATGTTGCAAAGCTAGAGCCATTGAACGAAACTCAGTTATCACTTGCTGATTATGATAAAAACGGCGTAGTGGATATGGCTGACGTTAAAGCAATATTGAAATTAGTTTCTACAGGAGGTAATTTCGAAGAAGAGCTTCATAGAGTAGGTTTTCCAGAATCTTATGTAGAAATGCTTTTAGAGCTCCATAATAAGTATCCTGAGTGGGAATTCAAGCCTATTATGACAGGTCTTAACTGGAGTGAAGCAGTTGAGGGTGAGCATACACCTCATAATAAGCAGCTTATTGAAAAGAGCGTTGATTCATATTTGAAGTGTGATTGTGAAAAATGTGACGGCGTTATTCAGGAAGCATCATCGTGGGTGAGTGCTTCAAAGGCTGCAATTGAATATTATCTTGACCCTCGTAATTTCTTGACAGAAAAATATATTTTCCAATTTGAAAGTACAGCTTACTCAGATACACATACCATCAATGGTGTAGAAGCTATACTTGATGGTACTTGGATGAATGATAGCTATATTACTTATTACGATGCTACAGGCAAAGAACAGACTTACCTCAATGAAGCTGGTAATAAAGTTAAATATTCAGAAGCAATTATGAAAGCTGCAAAGGACAGCGGTATGAGCGCTTACTATCTAGCTTCAAAAATAGTTCAGGAAGTTGGTTCTTCAAAAGCATCTTATGCTGGTGGCTCAAGTGGTAAAAATGCTCCATATAATGGTATCTATAACTATTACAACATTGGTGCTTACACAGGTGCAGCAGATGGTCTTAACTGGGCTAATGGTTATCTCAACACAAAGAGAAATACCGCTTCACTTTTAAAAGAAGCAAAAAGTGGTGCAGAAGTAATAGTAACAATTCCACAGAATACATCTTCAATTTATTTTGTTGCTGAAGAAAACGAGTTTTATAAAGTAAATGTTGTTTTATCTGGTACAACATATACAGGCTATGTTCTTAAAAATTCTGTTAATCCGTCAACAACTTATGGCAGACCTTGGAATAATCCTTATAAATCAATTTATTATGGTGCACAGTATATTTATTCTTCATTCTCAAAATATCAATATACCGGATATTTACAGAAGTTCAATGTAAATAAAGAATCAGGCAGTCTTTATAGTCATGAATATATGGCTAACGTAAGAGCCGCTGCAAGTGAAGCAAAACACACCTATAATGCTTATGTTGATGCTGGTATTATAAATTCAGCAAAAACTTTTGTAATTCCTGTGTTTAACAATATGCCTAATGCAGATGCTACACTTGAAGAAATGTTTAAAGAAAGTGTTCCAGTAGTTAAGTGTGAGTCATGCACAACGAATGAAATTGTGCTTTCGTGGACTGAAATTCAGAACGCTGAAGGATATCATGTTTATAAAATTGCTGCAGATGGAACACCTGAAAAGATAGCAACCAATAAAGCTGGTTCGCTTACATTTAAAGACGCTGTTGGTGCTCCGGCAACAAGAGTTGTTTACAGAATAAGAGCTTACACTACAGCTAAAGACGGTTCTGTTATTACTTCAAAATATCAGGACTTTGAGGCAACTACAGCAACCAAAGCACCTGAAGGTTTACAGGTTGCACAAAATGCTGCTAATGCTGTTAAATTGAATTGGAATGCTGTTGATAATGCACATGGCTATAAAGTTTATCGTTATGATGGTCTTTCTGGCAAGTTTGTTGCAATAGCAGAAACCAATACACCTACATACACAGACACTACTGCGTTGAGCGGTACTGAGTATAAATATAAGGTAAAAGCGTTTATTAAATATTCACAGAATTTCTATTCTGGATATTCAAATGAAATTGCGGTTAAGGTTGGCGGTGAAGCGACTGCTAAGGTAGGTACAGTTAAGGTTAATGATTACCTTAATATGAGAGCAGATGCTTCTACAAGTGCTCAGATTGTAACTCAATTAAGCGCTAACACAAAGGTTTATATTATTGGTGAATCAGGTGATTGGTACAAGGTTACAGCTACTGTTAATGGTGCAAACTACACTGGTTATGCTCATAAGGATTATATAGTAGTTGAAAATGCAGAGCCGACTCCACCACAACCAGTAACACCACCTGCAGATAATCCATCTGCAAATAAAGAGGCTTGTCCATATCCGTCTCCGACAACTACTGTAATGGAGGGTCAGAAGGGCGATAATGTAAGATGGCTTCAATGGCACCTTTGTAAGTTAGGTTATTTAAAGAGTACTGATATCGACGGCGATTTTGGTCCTACAACTCTTAGCGCTGTCAAGAAATATCAGACAGATAAAAACTTAGAGGTTGATGGTATCGCTGGTAAAGGTACACGTGGTCAATTAGTTAAAGATTATAATGCGTTATAAAAAAAGCGATAAGGCTAAATGCCTTATCGCTTTTATTTTTTGTTATATGATATTTCCCTTGGTTATGATTTTTTTGATGTTAATATTATCGTCGAAAATAATTAAATCTGCATCATAATCCTTTTGAATTCTACCTTTTTTGTTGCCGAAGCCTATAACCTCTGCTGGTGTGAGTGATGCCATTCTTACTGCCTCATAAAGTGGAATTTGCACTTCTTTATACATATTTCTCACACAGTCTTTGAGAGTTGCTACTGAGCCTGCCAGAGCAGAACGGTCAGAAAGCTTCATAGCACCATCTTCAAAAATAACACCCATTCCGTTTTCTTGCATATAAACTGTGTTTTCTTTAATATCACTTGCAGCAAATTCAAGACCATCTGTTATCAGGTACATTTTTTCTACGCCTTTTGCTTTATAAATTAATTGTAAAAGCCCTTTAGGTAAATGCCTTAAATCAGCAATAACCTGAGTGGTGATTTCGTCTAAAACAAGCCCAGCTTCAACGACTCCAGCAACCCTGAAAATACCTTCCTTAAAGCATGATGTACAAGCGTTGTAAATATGAGTAACATCGCTATAGCCATGCTTTACGGCTTCTTCAACTTTTTCAAAGCTTGCAGCAGAGTGTGCTACAGAGGCTACAATGTTTCTTTTCTTTAATTTATCACCTAATTCAAGACAGCCTTCTTCTTCAGGTGCAGCACCCATAATAAGAATTTTATCCCATAACTCAAACAATTCATCTGGTGGATTTTTTATAGGATTTAAAATGTTTTCTGGACTTTGAGCACCTTTATATTTAAGTGAAATATATGGTCCCTCATAATGAAGACCTAAAATGTTTGATTTTGTTGATTTTTCACTTGCTTCCTTGATAGAAAGTGTAACATCCTTTAATTGTGCTATGGGTGAAGCGAGAGTTGTAGGAACAATAGAGGTTGTTCCGTGTTTCAAATGTGCTTCTGCCATAGTGATAATATCGTGGTAATTTGTGCTCATTGCACTTTTGTTGCCACCACCGTGAACGTGGATATCAATGAAACCTGGTGAAAGATAATCACCATTTGCATCAACGACGATATCTTTATCAGTTTCCGAATATCTTTCAACAATATCAACTATTTTGCCATTGTCACAAAGTACAGTGGCTTTTCTTATTTTATCTGTAAAAATTACATTTGCGTTTTTTATTACGAGCATTTTTCAAAACCCCTTTTTTGAATTATTTTTATTGTATTCTCATTTTTCATTGGTGTCAATATTTTTTTGTGCGACTTAATGCGACAGAAAAAATAAATGTAGTTGATTTATAATTCATTTGGTGGTTTTAATGAAAACAGTTGTTTATGTTGATGTCTTAATTGCTGTGAATATTCTCGTTACATATATTATGATTGTTTGTAGCCGTGTTATTTTAAAGAGTGATACTCATAAGTGGGGCGTGTGGTTGGCTGTATTTTTTGGTGGGTTATCATCACTTGTGATTTTTTGGGAGAAAATGCCACTTTTAATTTCTGTTGTTTTTAAAATTTTAGGTGTAGTTATAATATCTTTTTTAGCGTTCTTTCCCAAAAACAAAAAACAATTTCTCAAAACCACACTTGCATTTTTGTTTGTGAATTTTTTATTTGGTGGGGTTATGTATTTTGTAGAGCTGACATTTAATCCCTCAAATATTTTTTATATTAATGGAACTGTTTACTTTGATATTAGCGTGTTGTTTCTTGTTGCTATGACACTCATTTGCTATGGTCTTTTGTTGGTTTTTGATTTTTTCCTCAGAAAAAGAAGTGCAGAAAAAACACTTTATAAAGCAACAATTTATTTCAGAAACAAGAGCATTACTCTGAAAGCTCTTTACGATACAGGAAATCATCTTACAGATGGAATAGAAGGAAAGCCGGTTGTAATAGCTGAATTAAATTCAGTAAAGGAATTTTTTTCTCCTGTGGAAATTGATTACTTTAAGAATAATTCTATAACAAGTGAAGTACCATCAGAAATTAAGAGCGTTTTAAGAATTGTTCCGTGTTCTTCAATTAATGGTGATTCGCTTCTCAAAGCCTTCGTTCCAGAAAATATAGTTATAGAAAGCGACAGCTTTAAATTCCAGACAGAATTTTTTGTAGTAGCAGTTACAAATAATTCGCTGTCATTAGGTGAATATAATTGCATACTTAACTCTCAGATATTTGAAAGGGGCACAAAAATAAATGAAGATAAGATTTTTAAATGATATTAGAGAATTTTTGTTGCGAATAAGATTAAAGTATTTCAGTGAGAAAATTTATTATATAAACAGTCCTCAAATGCTACCACCACCACTAAAAAAGTCTGAAGAGCAAGAATTAACAGAGAGAATTGCAAATGGCGATGAGAAAGCCAGAGAACCTCTGATAGTTCATAATCTCAGATTGGTGGTTTACATAGCAAAAAAATTTGAAAGCTCAGGTGTTAATATTGAGGATTTAGTATCTATTGGTACTATAGGTCTTAT
>CALFTN010000081.1 GCA_937916395.1 uncultured Clostridia bacterium
TCGAGAGCTGCCTGAAGGTTTGCTTCAAGGTCGTTGAGCCATGTCTGTCTCTTAGCTGCTACGAACATACCAGCATTATCATGAACATAAGCTGCTGTGAAGTTACCACCTACGTAGTATCTTGAAGCTTCAGTAGCACCTTCTGCTTTGTAATCTACAGGGTAACCCATAGCAAGGAGAAGTTGTTCATATGCTTCTTCTTTTGTGATTTCTGTGTTAGAAACAGCAACTTCGTCAGCTGTATTCAACTTGTTAAGAATATCCTGTGCTTCAACATACAATGCTTCAATATTTGATGTATCAGCTGCATCAGCAATTTTTACAAGCTGGTTGTATGCGATAAGGAATTCATATCTTGCTGAATGAATAGCATACTGAGTTGAACCATTTGTTTTAGCTGCATCAAGAACTTCGTTAGCTTTTGCAAGTTTTTCAGTATATCTTGCAAATGAACCTGCTGTATAGTTTGCAGCAACTTCGTTACCATACTTAGTAATTGCATCGTTAAGGTAATAGTATTTGTTTGTATCGTACTTACTGATAAGACGACCCTGATTTGTCTGCATATTCTGAATCTGAGTTCTGAGACTTGTTACGTCATATGCAGGCATTACGAAGTTTTCAATAGCTTCGTTAGCATAGTCAATAGCTTCTTGTGAAGGAGCTTCTACAAGACCTTCAACGATTGCTTTAACGTCAGCATCTGTAATTGTGTCAATCACACCATTGATACCCTTGTTATCAAATGGAATACCTACAAGAGAATTCTGAGCTGCTACAGGAGGTGTTGCTGCATTAAGAACATTTCTGATAGCTGCACGAATATCGTAGTATTTGAACCATCTGTAAAGAACGTAGTCTTGGTTCTTGAGACCTGCATTTTCAGATGCTACAAGAGCTGTATAAATTGGGTAGAGTTCAGATGATGGGTCTGAAGGAGCAACTACAGTTACTTCTTCAACTTCTTCAACTGCTCTGTAAAGTTCAACAGCTTCAACAGCTTCTTCAAGTCTAATAGCTGCGTACTGGAATGTTGAAGAACCTGCTGGAAGAGTCTGAGTTTTATCATCTTCGTCAACATAAGTATAAGCTGATGCTGTCTTATGGTCTGCTGCGAATGATGAGCCAACCCACTTACCATAAAGCTGGTCGTTTGCATAAGCAATAGCTGCCTGATATTCTGCCCAAGCTGCCTGTGCTTCGCTTGAAGTAAGGTCAAAGTCTGCAGCATTTTTACCGATGTTTGAGTCAAGAACGCCTTCGAGATTATATGAGTCGTAGAGGTTGATGTAGAATGTCATTGATACATCATTTGCATCGGTACCTGTTGAATAATCAACGTAAACACCCTTATTCTCAACCTGACAGTAGTTATAACCAATCTTTGTTGCTGCTGTGATTTCATAAGTTGTGAAATCTGCATCATAGTCATTACGAGCCGCAGATGACTCAACCTTCCAAAGAGGAGCTGAAACTACAGCGTTTCTATCTGTCTGTGCACCAGCTGTTGATGTTGCACCTGGGTTATTAACTGTTGATTCATTGATATTCCACTTAAACCAAGCGTCTTGTGGGTCAATAGCTGTACCATTTTCTTTAATTGTAATTGTTGATGCAGAGAATGCTGTGTTTGAACCTGAACCGTCTGCGTTCTGGTTAACTGTAATCTTACCAGTGTCATCATTTACAACATTATAACCATAACCATCAACATAAACGTTTGCCATTGTATGATGATATTCAGCTTTTGTCTGTGTTTCAATTGAACGGTCAGTTAATGTAAACATAGTGTTTTCTGCTGTTGACAACATTTGTGATTCACTGATGTATGTGTTTGTATAAGCATAATCAATTATAGCATCTGTCTGAGCTTTATATGTTGTACCCCATACTTTAGCTGATGTATCATATGAATCTGTAAATGTTGTCTTAACAGGTGACAATGAGTCATTAACACAAGATGTTACAACGAAGCTTTGTCTTGCTTCAACCGGCTCACCAAGTGTTCCGTCTGGAGAAATAATCTGGTATTCATTTACCATTGTCCAAACTTCTGGGGTAGAAGGAATGCCTGTAAGTTCAAATGGTGGAGCTTTTGTTTCAACGTTAGGTTCTGCAACTGCTTTGCCATAGTCAACAGGACCAGCTTTTACATTACCGTTTGCGTCTTCAACCCAAACTTTGTTGTACTGAATCTTATAGTCGCCGTCGAAACCAGATTCCTTGCCTGCAAGAGCACCATCATTTGACTTGTAACGACCGTTGTTAAAGTACGTCTTAACACCCTTAGTGTTCATTGTGATTGAGTAATTAATTGTATTTTTTTCACTACCTGTGTAAGATGGCTCAATACCATCTACAATAAAGCCAGTAACTGACAACTGTGATTCATAACCCAAAAGCATTGCAATAAATGTTGTTGCATCTGTCAACCAGATTGCTCTTGACTGACCAAGACATTCAACAAGGTATCTAGCAAGGTTAGCAAGAGCTGTTCTTGTACCGTAGCTACCAATCAATGCCTGAATTGGTTCTGCCTGCTTAAGAGCATTTGTGAACAAGCTCTTAAGACTGTTCCAGCTTGACTGATTTTCAAAGCCAAGACCACCGAAGAGGTCTGTAAGAAGGTTAGCAATACCATTAACAAGTGTTAAATCACCTGTACCAGAATGTCTCATAAGACCCTTTGCAAATGGTGCAAAATTACCATTAAGGATTGCTCTGAGCCAGTCGTAAACTGTGTTGAGATTGATTGCATAAGTAGTATCACCAGCATTAAGAAGGCCAACGAGTGTTGGGAAGAGCTTACTTAAAACTGCTGAGAGCTTAAGAAGAGGGTCTGTGCTACTCAAGTCAATATTAGAAGTAAGATTTGGAACCCATGTTGCAACAACCCAGTCGATAACACCGCTAAGAATTTCTTGCCAAGTGTAGTCTGCACCAATCTTGATGTCATCAACAACTGTTGTTTCAGATGCTGACAATCTTGTACCGTAACCGATAAGGTTCTGAAGATAGTATGCACCAGTTGATGCACCCATATTAAGAGCGATATCAAGGAATGCATCTTCTTTTGCTGAACCTGTTAATGCTTCAGCTGCTGTAATCTTTGCGTCCCAACCTGCGCCAAGGTGAGGAAGAATTTCTGCCATAAACTCTCTAAGAGCGTAAACGAGAACTTCTTCTACTGATGTTGCGCTAGCTGGAATTACAAGCTGTGGCATAAGGTCATCAAGAATCTTACCAGCAATCATAACAAGTACTCTTTCAAGACCGAAACTATCAAAGTCTGCAGGAAGTGTAAATCCTTCACCGAAGAGTTTAACTGTATCTGTCTTGATAACGCGTTTAACAAGAGCTGTTACGTTAGCTGCAAGAGTGCCGTCAGCTGTTCCTGCTGTCCATTCAAGAGATGGAATAGCTGATTTAAGGATTTCACCAGCGATAACGTTGATGTGTTGAAGGATTGATGTACCTGTTGTCCAAGTTGTTTTAGCCATAATTTCTGACCACATTGGAGCCTGGTATTCCCAGTTAATAAGGTCATAGAATGGGCTAACATCACCACGTTCAACATGATAGTACTCATATCTGCCATCCCATTCTACAACGTAGTAGAGAGAGTCAGATGTCTTATCATTGATATCTTTACCTTCAAGGTCGATATACATGAAGTTGTAGTTACCTGCGCGACCAACTGTGTTCTTGAATTCATCACGAAGAATCTGCTTGTCATATGCACCATTTTCTTCCTGAACTTTGTAAGCATCCATAATAGATTTCAACTGTGCTTTAACTTCATCAGTAAGTTTGTCGCTTTCACCATTGTTGAATGCGCCACAGAACTGCATAAGAGTTGCACGGAGCTGACCATCAAGGTTGTGACCACCGAATGTGTCATAAGCCCATGGAACAGCTTTTTCAAGCATTGAGTACATGCTGCCACTGTTCAATTTAAGGAATGACAATAATTCTTCACCAGCAGCTGGTTTAAGGAGACCAGAGTTATCATCCCACTGACAGATATACTGTTTATCACCTTCTGTACCGTCAGGATTTGCAACTGTTGAGTTTTCTGTAAATGTCCACTTGCCAGTTGCACTCTGTGTACCGTAAATGTAGTACAAGCCTGTGTCAGCTTCCTGATGAATCATTGCTGCTGTAGCACCAAATGCTGTTGGGTTAGTAATGATTTCATTACGTGCAGAATCTGATGTTGGAATTGTGTGGTTTGGCTCAACAAGAAGCTTAGCAAGAAGTTTCTCAACCATCTTATCAAGAGTGTAGTCTGCGTTTCTTTCAGCAACTGAAAGGTCTTCCCATTTTGCTGTGTTTGGATATTCAGGGTCGTTACCAATGCCATTTGTAATCTGGCGTTTGCCGATACCATAAATTAAACCACCAAGCAATGATGGAAGGTCAGCAAGAATCTTGTTAATAGCACTCATATCAAGCTTTGCAATTGAACCAATCAAACCAAGGTCAATTTCACCAGCATTAAGAATGTTATAAACAAGCTCGCCATTAAGAGCAAGAGTTTCACCAAGGCGGTCTAAAACACCTGTGTCTTTAAGACCTTCTCTTGTTGTACCTTTAATCTTGCTATAATCAAGGGCAGAAAGGTCACCAGCAAGAGTTGAGAGAGCTAAACCAATAAGACCATTATCAAGTGTTTCACAAAGAGCGTCATAAGATGTCAAGTCAATGTCAATACCAGCAACTTTTGTCTTAATGTTAAGACCAGCGAGAAGCCCATCAAGTAAATCTACAATCATAGACGCACGCTGCTCAGCTGTGAAAAGATAAGCACGAGGATTATCGTTACTATCATAGAAATATGAACCTGGATTCTCGTAAGCTTGGAAAGCGGAACCAGCTACTGAAAAGCATGAAAAAGCCATAATCATAGCTAAGAGCACGCTTAACAATTTTTTCATTTTTTTCATAATTTTTTCCTCCTATTAAATTTTGCATACTATATATGATGTATGCAAGGTAAATAGTTCCCCATAATTATTTTTGCATCGCCATGGGAGAGGCGATATTGTTTAGAGAGCATCAATTACTTCACTCTCTGACCCAGCCGTGTGAACTCAAGTCACATTCGGCAGAGGTCGGCAAAAGAGCTCTGATTTACCCGGACTTTGCTTCCACCGCTTCCGCTTTAATAAATCTAAAAAAGCACGGCGGAAGACTGATGATACACACCCGAGTTATTACCTTAGGGATGTGTATCGCAACGAAGCGTAGAGCGTACTTTCTAAAAAAGAAGACACTACGCCCCATTACACCATTCCTATGGTTACACCAATTATACAAACTTTTTTTAGAAATATCAATAGTTTATTCACATTTATTCATAAATTTTTGCAATTTTTCCAATACAACCAATTTTATTTTAGTAGATTTGTGCAAAAAGACAAAAGAATATTTTGTAAACGTGCCAAAATCGTGAACTATTTGTTAAATACTCTACACGCTGTTTAATTAGCAGCTTTTTTTCAACATATTTTGTATGTTTTGTTTATAAAACTATTTTTTCAATATATAGTAGTTCAAAATAATTATGCACAATATGTTGAAATAATCAAAAAAGGCGAGGTACGCCCTCGCCTTAAATTATAAATTTTATTTCATTATTAAATTAGCATCAATAATATCATATAAGTTTAACGCTTCATCATAAGAGCCTTCTTCACAAACAAAACTTGCCTGATAAAGCTGCTCGTTGTAAACAAAATACATTGCATTTGAATAATAAATCACAGGTCCGGTTTCTTCTTTACTCATCTTATACTCAAGCATACAATACTCAATGCTCTTTAATGAGAATACACCTGAATCAGTATGCTTTTTAATTACAGGAAACTCTTTTTTGAACAATTCAGTAAATTTATCTGCTATTTTTACTTCTTCATTAAAAAGTTCTTTCAAACCTTTCTTTGTAGGGTCACCCATCTTAATAATTTCTATTGATATCTTTTCATTATCTTTTCTTACGAATTTACCATCTTCTTGTAATTCCCATTCATCAGATAAGGTAATTTTATAATCAGGAGTTTCAAGAGTGTTACCTTTTATTACTTGTTTGGGAAACGCAACAAGGCCTGTCATTGGTTCGCCATCTTCGTCTTCTCTAATTTTTCCATCAGGCTCTGTTAAATAAACCACTAATTTACCTTCATCGTTAAGGATTGTGTTGCCCTCTTCGTCAACACACAATAAATGCTCATAGCCATCATCGTCAACATATTTTTTGCCTTTTGTGCAACCCACAAACGCTGTTGCTATTAAAATAAGAATAAGCGCGATTGCTATAATTTTCTTTTCCATAATAATTCCTCCGTTAAGGATTTTTTATACAAGAGGGGAGTCCCTCAAAATTTTACTCTGTTACTTTTGTAAGTGATTTATTTGCTTCAGGGACTACACCAATCCATGTCTGGCCGCTGTTTACAACCAACGCCTGACCATTTACGCTTGTAAACTCAAGAGCGCCTGATTTACCATTCTTTGACCAGAAAATCTTCTGACCTACACCATTTGATACATAAAAACCTTCGCCTTTGATTTCCATATTCCACTCTTTATGACCTTTATTGGTATTAAGAGTTGCAACAGGTGTATACATAACAATAACATTTTCAATAGCCATTTCTTTGCCGTTGTTGCCGTCTGTCATAACCTTATTATTAAGGTAGTTTGTATATTTCTTTGTTTCTGCGTTATATTTGAATGTATGAACATAACCTGATGAGAATGTTACTGTAATTGCTGAGCAATCACCTGTAACTGATGTGTCACCCCATACATTGTTTGCGCCTTCAGGTGAAACTTCAAATGGCTCCCAACCCTTAACAGTCTGTTTTGTTGAATAACCAATTTTTGAGATTGCTTTTATAATGTTTTCTCCACTTGTGCAACCTCTGTGTTCAGAACTTGTATTTCTTGTAGTATCTCTGAAGAAATATGTACCTGAATATTTCAAACCATCAATGTTGTTAACACCAAGGTTTTTGATTGTAGGGTATGCAAGTGTGAAGCCTTTTTCATCACTACCGCCCCAATGTACGAATATAGCGTTCATACCTTTTGCGATTTCAACATAGTCGTGACGGGCACTTCTTGTTGGGCCGACTTTCTTTGGAATATCCTGTGCGTCTGCATAAATCCACATCATTCGTGTAATTCCGCCTTCAACAACGCCTTCAACAACGATATCAGGAGTTGAAAGTCCCCATTGAGGTCTTGCAGCAGGGGAGTTTTCTACCATAATTGCAACAGGTCTAGCGCCGATTGCACTATCTGATAAATCTGCTTTACCTGTAAGCGGGTTGACATTTTTTGGCAAATCTTTGTTTTCTGTTGTTGATTCTTCACCCTTTGTTGTTGAAACATTACTTGACTGCTCATAATTGTTTTCATCTTTACAAGCACCGAATGTAAGAATCGTAACAAGTACCATTAAAAGACTAATTGCTTTAATAATATTCTTTTTCATTTTAAGCCTCTTTTCTTAAATATTGCCTCTTGCACTCAGGGACGTCCATCAAATGTGTATTTTTGCACTCAGGAACGCCCTTTAAATATGCATAATAGAACAATAGCATAAAGATATATTACCAGTTTTTATAAGAAATTTCAATAAATTAAGCTATTTATGTACATTATTAAATAATAAAAAATCCAACTTTATAAAAGCTTTTTTCACTAATTTTACACCATATTTGCCAAATCTAACAAAACGCCATTTCATATTAAATCAGAATTTACCTTATAAATTGTAGGGGACGGGTTTCCCGTCCCGTTATGAGATTGCCACGGGTGCTTTGCACCCTCGCAATGACACCCGGTTCGGTAGTCTTATTAATCATAGAACCACAAAAATCATTTACCAATTTTTATGATAAAA
>CALFTN010000082.1 GCA_937916395.1 uncultured Clostridia bacterium
CGTATTCCTGTTCATATGGTTGAAACAATTAATAAGGTTAAAAAGACAAATAGCCAGCTTCTTCATGAAAATGGCAGAGACCCAACAGCTGAAGAAATTGCAGCAAAGCTTGATATGCCTGTCGATAAGGTTCGTGAAATCCTTCGTGTTGCACAAGAACCAGTTTCTCTTGAAACACCAATTGGTGAAGAAGAAGACAGCCATTTAGGTGACTTTATTCCTGATGATGATGCACAAGCACCAGTTGATGCCGCATCTATGGCTTTAATGCGTGAGCAGCTTTCAGATGTTCTTAAAACTCTTACACCAAGAGAAGCAAGAGTTTTAAGCCTTCGTTATGGTCTTGACGATGGTAACCCAAAAACTCTTGAAGAGGTTGGTAAAGAATTTAACGTTACAAGAGAGCGTATCCGTCAGATTGAAGCAAAAGCGTTAAGAAAGCTTCGTCACCCAAGCAGAAGCAAAAAACTCAAGGACTTCCTTGATTAAAAACAAAGTGGTTAGTTGAGAAATCAATTAACCACTCTTTTATTATATAAATTTTTTTGAGATATTTCTTTTTGAAATCGTACTATATAGGTGTGGTGGTAAAGGAGATGATAAAATTTGGAAGAAATTCATATTATTCAACTTTTCAATGAGCGCTCAGAAAAAGCAATAGCAGAACTTTCGAATAAATATGGTTTTTTATGTAAAAGTATTGCCGAAAATATTTTGAAAAACAAACAGGATTCAGAGGAATGTGTGAATGATGCTTTTTTAGGTGTCTGGAATACAATACCACCACAGAACCCGACATCATTAAAAGCTTATGTTTTAAAAATTGTTCGCAATCAGGCAATGAAAAAGTATCACTTTAATACTGCACTTAAGAGAAATAGTCAGTACGATGTAGCTTTAGATGAACTATATGAATGTTTTTCTTGCTTTAATAATGTTGAAAGTGAATCAGATTCTCTTGAATTAACAAGATTAATTAATTCTTTTTTAGATGCATTATCTAAGAATGACAGAATTATGTTTGTAAAGCGTTATTGGTTTGCGATGTCTGTTACAGAAATCGCAAAAGAGTTTAATGTAAATAATCACTATGTTTCTGTAAAACTTTCCAGAATAAGAGAAAGTTTAAAAAAATATTTAAAAAAAGAGGGATTTTATTTATGAAAAAAGAAATAATCTCAAAAAGCTTAAATGATATTAATTCGCGTTATATTGAAGAAGCAACCAATTTCTCAAATGGTAAAAGATATGCTAAATTAGACTTGTTAAAAATACCACTTGTTGCAATTATTTTAATTATTCTTCTATTTGGTACAATTGCAACTGCTGGTATAAATATTTATCAGAAAGCTACACAAATAAAATTTCAAGATGGCTCAAGTGCTCAGTTGTATGAAAATGTACCATTCAGAAAAATTCCTGACACAGCGATAAAATCAGATGAATATTCAAAAATTTCTATGACGTTTGAACAAGTTGCTGAGACATTAGGCTTTAAGGTTTTAAATTATAAGGATGCTTTTAAAAATGAAATTAATTATTCAACTAGCTTAAATGCAAACGGAAGTATTGCAGTTATTGATTTATGGTGGGCATCATTTTTGAAAGAAAGTGAAGAGAAGTATGCAACTTATTCTGCAAGAATACTTAACGAAAATGCAGATGAAGGTTATGTTTATCCATTTGTAGAGGGTATTGACGCATCAGGTGGAATGGAATATAATGAAACTTACAAAATAAATTCGTTAGATGTAGATGCTGTTATTTACACAATAGGTGATTCTCCTTATGGTGAAAATATAAGTGATGGTAGGGTATCTGTTCAATTTGTTTATGATAATGTGCTTTATAAATTAAATTTCTGGAATTATACAAATGAAGAAATTAAAATTGTTCTTGAAGAATTAGAATAAATTTAAAAATTGGGGTAAGCTTATGAAATTTAAAAAATATATATCAATATTTATTGTTGTAATTTTAATAATTTCATGTTTAATCGGAGGAATAATTTTTATGAATGATAAAAAACAACAGGAATTTTATAAAAGCCAACCATTAAACTTACCCCAAGGTTTTACATATACGGCGCACACAGGCTGTTGTGGCACAGAAGATAATTCACTCGAAGCCATAAAAGTAGGTGTAGAGCAAGGTGCCAAAATTGTTGAATTTGATTTGTATTTTAACAAAGAAAATGTTGCAGTGCTTTCTCATGATGCGCCAAAAGGGAATGAAGTAACACTCGACGAAGCGTTTAAGCTTATTGCTACTTATAATGATGTTAAAGTTAACGTTGATGTGAAATTGTGTAATGATAATCTGCATGTAGTTTATGATTTAGCAAAAAAATATAAGATTACTGATAGAATTTTCTTTACTGGTGTTAATCTTGAGGATGTTGAAACAGTAAAAAAAGAGTGCCCTGCAGTTGATTATTACCTTAACTACGACGTAAAAAAAGAAAGCAAACAAACCCCCGAGTACTTAAACGACCTTGTAAAAATCGTAAAAGACAACGGGGCAGTAGGTATAAACTTTAATAAAGATTCTGCAACTAAAGAATTGGTTGATACATTCCATAATAACGATTTACTTGTTTCAATCTGGACAGTAAATGAAGAAAAGGATATGTATAAAATACTTTATTTCGCACCAGATAATATTACAACAAGAAATCCCGATGTTTTGAAAGAGATTTTATTTTGATAAGGAGATTTGAATATGGTTTTTTTTGATAAATTAAAAAAAGATAAAACGAATGAAATTATTAATAAGAATAATGAAATCAATATAGCAAATGAAGAGAATGAATCACCATCATGGATTGTTTATCAGGATAAAATGGGCGAACAAGATATGAGCGTGAGGGTTGATACAAAATTTGCAGATAAAGAATTTGCTCATACTTACTACATACAAGTGAGTTATGCAGAAGAAGGTACAACTTGGTTACCTGATAAAGAATTTTTTGCCATGGTTGCAAATGTTGAAGATGGAGTAATGAAAATTCTCAATGAAGTATTTGAAGATAAGATTGTTCTTTTAGGTTGTGCTACCTTTGGTGGAAGTGCTTATATTACTTTTGCATCAAATCTCAATGTTAGATGGTGTGAATTTATACATGAAAAAGTACATCCTGATACACCTTGTGGTGCATATTTGGATGATAATATGGGTTATTACAATAAAGTGATGTTTCCTGAATTTGTGAGAGAAAAATTTAAGAAGTAATCTTTTTTTGTTTTCCAGCATAATCAATTTTATAATTATCCCAATAAATAAGTTCACTGACGGTTACGAATTCGTAGCCGTCTTTTTTTAGTTCTTCTAAAATTTTTCTTAAAGCTTCCGGGGTGTTTTCTATACCGTTATGAAATAAAAGAATTGAGCCATTTTCTGTTTTAGTAACAACTCTCGAATACATTTCATCTACCGAAAGCTTTTTCCAGTCAAGAGAGTCAACAGACCATTGAATTACTTTTATATCCATTGAGTCAGCAATTTCAATTGTTTTGTTATCGTAGTCGCCGGATGGAGCTCTCAAAAGTGTAGTTTTTTTATTTGTAATAGCTTCAATTTTTTTGTTGCAATCTTCAATTTCTTTCACTACTTCTTCACGTGACACTTTGCTGAACAGTTTGTGTGTGTCAGAGTGGTTTGCAATCTCGTGACCATTTTTGTAAAATTTTTTTACTGCGTCAGGGTTATTGTCTACCCAGGTACCAAGAACAAAAATTGTTGCTTTTGCGTTGTAGCTTTCTAAAATTTCAATAATTTCGTCAGTGTCTTCTGCACTCCATGCAGCGTCAAAAGTAATTGAAATCTTTTTTTCATTTGTCTCAACACAGTAAATCGGTAATCGCCTTATTGGGTTGTCACTGGTCTTGCTCATAACAAAAATTGTTGAAAAGCTTGTAACAAAAGTCAGAAATGCAACGGCAAGTATAAAAACTGTATTTCTATAATTTATAACTAAACATTTCATAAAAAAGCCCCCTAAACGATATATATTCGTTCAGGGGAATAAAAATTATCTTAAATCTGAAATTATCGCTTCTGCACATTTAATTCCATCAACAGCGGCAGATACAATACCACCAGCGTAACCAGCACCCTCACCAGAAGGAAAAATGCCCTGTACCTTTGTTGTCTGGTAAAATTCATTTCGTAGAATTCTTATTGGTGACGAGCTTCTTGACTCTGGTGCCGTGAGCACTGCATCATAAAGGTTAAAGCCGTTTAACTTTTTATCAAAATCATTAATTGCACCAGCAATAGTTTCCGTTACCTTGTGTGGTAAAATCCTTCTTAAATCAGATGGAGCAACGCCTGTAGGACAGCTTGGATTCACATAGCCGAATTTTTTAGTTGGCATATTTTTTAGAAAATCACCTAAAAGCTGAGCAGGGGCTGTATAATCACCGCCACCTTCACAAAATGCTTTTCTTTCAATTTCTCTTTGCAAATACATACCAGCTAAAGGGTGGTCAGAATCGAATGGTGGCTCAATCCCTACAAGCAAAGCACAGTTTGCATTTTCTTTGTCACGAGCATATTCGCTCATTCCGTTAACTACCATTCCACCTTCTTCAGAAGAAGCTGCAACAACTGTACCACCAGGGCACATACAGAATGTATAAAGTCCACGTCCATGCTCCGGATGACATGCTAATTTATAATCGGCATTTGGTAAAAGGGGAGAATTATAAAATTTACCATACTGAGCTTTGTTAATGTGTTCCTGAGGGTGCTCAATTCTTGTACCAACAGAAAATGGCTTTTGCATAATTTCAAAATTCTTGTTATAAAGCATTTCAAAAGTATCTCTTGACGAGTGACCAATAGCAAGAATCACTGCGTCGGTTTCAATATCATAGCTACCAGTTTCATCTTTGTAAGAAATACCTTGTAACGCACCATTTGCAATAATTAAATCAGTAAGCTTAGTGTTAAATTTAACCTCGCCACCAAGACGAATAACTTCTTCTCTTAAGTTTTTAACAACGGTTTTTAGCTTGTCTGTACCAATGTGTGGTGTAGCAGAATAAAGAATCTCTTCTGGTGCACCAAATTTTGCAAACTCTATAAAAACCTCTCTGCAACGAGGGTCTTTTATACCAGTGGTGAGCTTACCGTCAGAGAAAGTACCAGCCCCACCTTCGCCAAACTGAACGTTTGACTCTGTGTCTAATTTATGGTCAGTCCAAAAAGTATTAACGCTTTTGGTTCTGCTGTCAACATCACCACCACGTTCTAATACAAGTGGACGAAGTCCTGCCTTTGCAAGAGTTAATGCGGCAAACATGCCAGCAGGACCGAAACCTACAACTACAGGTCTGAATTTAGATTTTCGCTTATTCTCTGGCAAAATATATTCGTATTTTTCTGTAATAAATGCTTTACTGGGAAGAAAGCCAGAAATAAGATTTTCTTCGTTTAAGTCAGTTTCAACATTTGCAGAGTAAACAAGAAAAATGTTATCTTTCTTTCTTGAATCAATAGAGCGTCTTGCAAGAGAAAAATTTTTAATATCACTTTCGTTGATTTTAAGAATTTTACTTACTTCTTTTTTTACTTCAAGCTCTGTTGTGCCAAGTGGCATTTTTATTTCATTAAGTCTTATCATTTTACTACCTTATTTATTGTTTAAATATTTTATTGCTGACGCACCAGCAAGTCTTCCGCTTGAGAAAGCAAAGTGAAGGTTATATCCACCACAATCGCCATTAACATTTAAAAGCTCACCACAAGCGAATAAGCCATTTTTCTTTTTTGACATAAGAGTTTTGGGGTTGAAATCACATCCGTCTGCTCCACCACATGTAACTTGCGAGTAATCGTAATCACGAGTGCCACAAATTTTAAATTCTGCTTCTTTCAAATTTGAAACAAGCAATTTTATATCTTTGGGCGAAAGCTTTCCGAAAAGAGTGTTTTCCTTGATTCCTGCACGTTTCATAATGAAATAAGAGAGCTTTTGTGGAATGAGCCCTGAGAGGACCTCTTCTGTTCTGAAATATGGCGTTTTATACTTTGCTTCATAAAATATATTGTTCAATTCATCAAAAGAAAACTCATTACAAAAGTCAATCACAGCAACAAAATTTTTGCTGCTCTTTACAAGGTAAGAAAGATTTAAAACAGGAATACCAGAAAGCGCATTTTCTGTAAATTGAATTTCTCCGAATTCTTCTTTTAAAGGTTTTCTTCCACAATGTAAACTGAAATTACCTTTAACACGTAAGCCTTTTAAATCTTTAAAGCCTTTTTCATCTACAATAACTGCAGTAAGAGCAGGGGAAATATCAGATATTTTATGACCTAAAGACTTTAATAATTTGTAGCCTGAGCCGTCACTACCCTGAGCTTTTTGTGATTTGCCACCAGTTGCAAGAATTACTGCATCAAATTCTTCTGAATTAATTATGAATTTGTTGTCAATATTCTTAACTTCATTGACATCTATTTCGGTTTTTAGTTCTACATTTAAAATCTCACAAGTTTTAATTAAAGCGTCTCTTATAGAAGCAGCTTGCTCAGAACGTGGGTAAACCCTACCATTTTCGAAATAAGGGAGAATTCCAAAGCTTTTGAAGAAATTCAGCGTGTCCGAAAAATCAGAACCAAGCACACTTTTAATTATCTCTTTATCCCCATTATAATTTTTCTCACTGATTTTTTCGTTGCAGAAATTACATCTGCCATTTCCGGTTGCAAGTATCTTTTTGGCACATTTAGGTAAATGCTCAAAAACAGTTACACTCAAATCAATATTAAGTTTTTTGGCTTGTCTTTTTGCTTCTATAGAAGAGGCGAGACCAGAAGCACCGCCACCAATAACTGCAAGTCGAAGCGACATTTTTGCACCACCTATAAATTTTTTACCATGATATTATACTATACTTTTTCGCTGGTTACAATAAATTTTTTATTTTACAATAATTATAGAAAAAATATTTACAAATGGAACTTGTTTTGCTATAATAATACGGATATTGTGGATTATTTTGTATATTCGGTTTTAAAGGAGTGAAAATTTTGAAACCAAATATTATATTTTACTTTTCAGACCAACAAAGATTTGATACTTTGACACCTGAATTGATGCCTAATTTGTGGGCTTTGGCAGAAGAGGGTACACGTTACACTAATTCATATACATGTCAACCTGTTTGCGGTCCTGCGAGAGCATGTTTACAAACTGGTAAATATGCTACACAGTCTGGTTGTTATCGTAATGGAATACCTCTTCCTGAAACAGAAAAAACTTTAGCCGATTATTTTAATGAAAATGGTTATGATACGGCATATATCGGTAAGTGGCATTTAGCCTCTGGCAAGAAAAAGCATTACGAGAAAACAGCAGTTCCCAAGGAATTACAGGGTGGATATAATTACTGGCGTGCTTCTGATGTTTTGGAGTTTACTTCTCACGGTTATGATGGATTTGTTTTTGATGAAAATGGCAATAAAATAGATTTTACTGGTTACAGAGCAGATGCAATCAATGATTTTGCACTTGAATATATTAATAATAGGGCAGAAGATAATGAAAAGCCATTCTTTATGTTCATTTCTCAGTTAGAGCCACATCATCAGAACGACAGAAAAACTTTTGAAGGCTTCAAAGAAACTGTTGATAATTATAAAGATTATCCACTTCCGGAAGATTTGAAATTCTTGAAGGGTGACTATAAAAAAGAGTATCCAAATTACCTTTCTGCTATAAACAGAATAGACTATAATCTTGGTAAGCTTATAGACACACTTAAAGAAAAAGGGTTATATGATAATACTGTCATAATTTACACGAGTGACCATGGGTGTCATTTTAAAACGAGAAATATTGAATATAAACGTTCTTGTCACGAGTCTTCAATCCACACACCACTAGTTATTGGTGGCGGTACTTATAAAAAAGGTAAGGTTGATGACAGATTAGTAAGTCTTATCGATTTGCCACCGACAATGCTTCAATTTGCAGATATTTATATTCCGTCAACATTCTCAGGAATATCAATATTAGAGCAAGAAGAAAAGGGCATAGAGCGTGACAATGTTTTTATTCAGATTAGTGAGTCACAGGTTGGTAGAGCTATAAGAACTAAAAAATACAAATATTCAGTAAGAGCATTTGGCAATGGTTTCACTAAAATGAATTCAAAGGTTTATTATGAGGATTATCTTTATGATTTAGAGAATGACCCTTATGAAAAAATGAATCTTGCTAACGATAAGAATTTTAAACAAATAAGAAAAGATCTCTCTAAACAGCTTTCAGACGAAATGGAAAAAGCGTGGGAATTAAAACCCAAAATTCGTTCAGCAGTTTTTAATAGGAAAAAATAAATTTTATATACTTTATGCTAAAGTATTGGAGGAATAGTTCAATGAAACGCATTGAAATAGCAAATATTTATAAATCACCTGAACAGTTTGGTGATAAAGAAATTACAGTTTGTGGTTGGGTAAGAACTCAACGTGCTTCAAAGGCAATCGGCTTTCTTGAAATAAACGACGGTGGTTGCTTTAAATGTCTTCAGGTTGTTTTTGAAGATGCAAAAATCAATAATTTTAAAGAAATTTCAAAAATCAATGTTGGTGCGGCTGTTATTGTTACAGGTACATTAATTTTAACACCAGATGCTGCTCAACCATTTGAAATTAATGCTAGTGAAATTGTTATTGAAGGTGAATCAGCTCCTGATTATCCACTTCAGAAAAAACGTCACACTTTAGAATATTTAAGAACAATTGGTCATCTTCGTCCAAGGGCAAATACTTATTCAGCAGCTTTCCGTGTTCGTTCAGTTGCTTCATTCGCAATTCATAAGTTTTTCCAGGAACGTGGCTTTATGTATGCACATACACCTTTAATTTCTTGTAGCGACTGCGAGGGCGCTGGCGAAATGTTCAGAGTAACATCATTCGAGCTTGATAATGTTCCAACAACGGATGAAGGAAAAATTGATTATAGTAAAGATTTCTTCGGGAAACCAGCTTTCCTTACCGTTTCAGGGCAACTTGAAGGCGAAATTATGGCACAGTCTTTTGGTAAAATCTACACATTTGGTCCTACCTTCAGAGCAGAGCGTTCATACACACAACGTCATGCTGCTGAATTCTGGATGATTGAGCCTGAAATTGCTTTTGCTGACCTTAGCGACGATATGGATTTAGCTGAGGATATGATTAAATATGTTATCAGCTATGTTCTAGAAAATTGTAAGCAAGAGCTCGAATTCTGCAATAAATTTATTGATAATGGTCTTATTGAAAGACTTACAACTGTTGCAAACTCAGACTTTGCAAGAGTAACATATACAGATGCGGTCAAAGAACTCGAAAAGAATAACGATAACTTTGAATTTAAGGTATACTGGGGTTGCGACCTTCAGACTGAACATGAAAGATACTTGACAGAGCAGGTATTCAAAAAGCCAGTTTTTGTCACAGATTATCCGAAAGAAATCAAGGCTTTCTATATGCGTCTTAATGATGATGGTAAGACCGTTGCTGCTGCTGACTTACTCGTTATGGGTATTGGTGAAATTATTGGTGGTAGCCAACGTGAAGAAAGATATGATGTTTTGGTTGATAGAATTAAAGAGTTAGGTCTTAAAGAAGAAGATTACTGGTGGTACTTAGACCTTAGAAAATATGGTGGTACTCATCATGCTGGTTTCGGTCTTGGCTTTGAAAGACTTATTATGTATATGACAGGTATTTCAAATATCCGTGACGTTCTTCCTTTCCCTAGAACAACTGGTACAGCAGAATTCTAATATTTTATTTTTAGTAGTGGAGTTAGTATATGAATCAATCTTATTTAAAAATGTCAAAAGACGAATTACAAGCACAATATAATGCTGTTTTGTCAGAGTATAACGATATAAAAGCAAAGGGTCTTAATATTGATATGTCACGTGGTAAACCAGGTGGTGACCAGCTTGATATTTCTAACGATATGCTTAATGTTTTTGATGATGGTAATTTTAAAACAGAAGCCGGCTTTGATGTTAGAAACTATGGCTTGCTTCAGGGTATTCCTGAGTGCCAAAAGCTTTTTGCAGAGCTTCTTGATGTTAAACCAGAAATGGTTATAGTTGGTGGTAACTCAAGCCTTTCACTTATGTATGACTATGTTTCACAATGTATGTTTTTAGGTGCTGGATTTACACCTTGGAGTAAGCAGGGTACTGTTAAGTTTCTTTGTCCTTGCCCTGGTTATGACAGACATTTTGCTATTTGCGAGTCTTTAGGTATCGAAATGATTAACATTAAAATGACTTCACAGGGTCCTGATGTTGAAAAAATTGAAAAGTATATTAATGACCCAATGGTTAAGGGTATGTTTGTTGTTCCTAAATACTCAAACCCACAGGGTATCACATTCTCTGAAGAAACTGTTAAAAGAATTGCAGAATTAAAACCTGCAGCAAACGATTTCAGAATTATTTGGGATAATGCTTATATTGTTCACGATTTAAAAGATGTAAGTGATAATTTGCTTAACATTTTCTCTGTTCTTCCAGAAAGAAATAAAAATATGGTAGTTGAGGTAACTTCAACTTCAAAAATATCTTTTCCCGGTGCTGGTGTTTCTTGCCTTGCATCTTCTGAAGAGAATATAAAAGAAATCTTAAAGCGTCTTACTGTTCAGTCTATTAGTTATGATAAGCTTAATATGTTAAGACATGTTAAATACTTTAAAAATCTTGATGGCATTAAGGCTCACATGCAAAAACACGCAAAAATTTTAAAGCCAAAGTTTGATGCAGTTATTGATACTTTAAAAGCTGATTTAAGCGGTCTCGAAATTGCAGAGTGGAACGAACCAAATGGTGGCTATTTTATTAGTCTTGATGTTACTGGTGGTAGTGCTTCAAGAGTTGGTGTGCTTTGTAAAGAGGCTGGTGTAACACTTACAAATGTTGGTGCTACTTTCCCTTATGGCAAAGACCCAAGTGACAGTAATATAAGAATTGCTCCAACTTTCCCGAATGCCGATATTTTAAAACAAGCTGTTAAAGTTCTTACAGTTTCGGTAAAACTTGCTTGTCTTGAAAATCTTTTAAAATAAGCGTTTTTTAAAAACTTTTTGAAAAAGAGGTAGTAACTATGATTCGTATTGGTCACGGTTATGATGTTCATGCTTTTGCTGAAAATAGAAAATGTATAATCGGTGGTGTAGAAATTCCTTGTGAAAGAGGTCTTTTGGGTCACTCAGATGCAGATGTTCTTTTACACGCAATTTCTGATTCATTACTAGGTGCTGCAGCACTTGGTGATATTGGTAAGCATTTTCCTGATACAGACCCTGAATTTAAAGGCGCTGATAGCCTTGTGTTGCTAGAAAGGGTAAATGAGTTGTTGGAGAAAAACGGCTACAAAGTGGTCAATGTGGATGCAACTGTTATTGCACAGGTACCTAAACTTGCACCACACATCGTTAAAATGCGCGAAAATATTGCAAAAGCTCTCAAAACAGATGTTGGTTTTATAAGTGTAAAGGCAACAACTGAAGAAAAGTTAGGCTTCACGGGCAGAAAAGAAGGTATTTCAGCACATTCTGTGTGCCTTATAGAAAAGTAAACATTTTTTTAACCCTTGCATATTATATATTGACTTAACAATATAATATGGAAGGGTTTTTTATGAGCAAAAAAGGTATAAAGGTCGGCTCCGTTACCCTTGCAATGAAAGGTAGAGACTTATTGCAAAAAAACGGATATAAAGCGTATTTAACCCGCAATCCTAAGCCAGTTGATGGTGAAGGTTGCGGGTATCTTATATATGTAAATAACCTTGATGACAGATGTTTTAAAATTTTGCAAAAAAACGGTATAAGAATTATTGGCACAGTAGATTTGGGGGATTCGTTATGATTTATTTTGACAATGCTGCAACTAGTTATCCAAAACCAAGAGAAGTTATTAACGAAATAAATAAAGCATTCACAATATATGGGGCAAATCCTGGTAGAAGTGGACATGATATGTCAATGAATACAGCTTTGGCTGTTTATTCTGCAAGAGAAACACTAAACACTTTTTTTTATGGGTATGGTTGTGAATATGTGAGTTTTACAGCCAATTGCACCCAAAGCTTAAATATGGCTATAAAGGGAATTTTAAAAAAAGGTGACCACGTTATTATATCATCTTTAGAGCATAATTCAGTGTTAAGACCAGTTGTTAAAATGGTAGAGCAAGGTTTGATTTCATATTCGGTTTTTGTAGTTTCTCAGAATGAAGAAGAAACTCTTTTTAATCTGAAACAAGAAATAAAAAGTAACACAAAACTCATAATTACAACTGCTGTTTCAAATGTTTTTGGCGATATTTTACCACTTGAGCGTATAGGCGAAATTGCGAAAGCAAACAATATTTTGTTTATGGTTGATGGTGCTCAGGGAGCAGGTATTTTGCCAATAAAAATGAGGTCGCTTGGGATAAATTGTTTGTGTGTTCCTGGACATAAGAGTTTACTTGGTCCTATGGGTGTAGGGGTTGTGTTGCATGATGGTTCAATTACAGAAACTATAATTGAAGGTGGTACAGGAACCGAAAGTTTTTATTTTGGTCAGCCATTATCTTTTCCAGAAAGACTTGAAAGCGGAACGCTTAATGTGCCTGCAATATGTGGACTTAAAAAAGGGGTAGAAATAATCTCTTCTTATGGAGCTAAGAATATTTTTAATGAAGAAAGTGAATTGATGGAATATTTATTTAACGAGCTTTCAAGTATGAGAAATATTATTCTTTACAAGAATGAATATGATAGAAAAAATCAGGCTCCATTAGTTTCATTTAATATAAAAAATAAACATAGCGAAGAGGTTTCGGCTTTCCTTAACAGTAATTCAGTAGCAGTCAGAGGTGGTTTTCATTGTTCTCCTTTGGCACATAAAACCTACGGTACAGAAAGTGTTGGTGCTGTAAGAATCAGCCCATCGAGATTTAATACAAAAAAAGATGTTAAATATGTAATAAATTTGCTTCAAAAAATTGCAAAAAACAAAAATGTATGATATAATAGAACAGTATATGTGGTAGTATGTTTATTTGAATATAAATTTTGTTGAAAGCGGTGTAAAAATGACTGAATTGGTTGAGTTTTTCAAAAGAATAGGTGAAGCATTATTAAGCTTTAATTTTACATCAGATTTATTGGATGTTATCTTCGTAACGTTTATAATTTATGAAGCTATAAAGTTTATAAGAGGTTCGCGTTCGTTACATCTCATAAAGGGTTTGGCATTTCTTGGTTTGTTGTATTTATTAGTTAAACTTACCAATATGGAAGCAAGTGAGTTTCTTCTTTCTTCGCTCTTCCAGAACGCACTTTTAATTTTAGTTGTATTATTCTCACCAGAAATCCGTAATATTCTTGAACGTTTCGGTAGAAGGTCAATTACAGATTTTTCATTTTTCAGTTTTAAAAATAATGGTGCCTATCAGGAAGAAGTTACTGATTTAATAAACGACTTCTGTAAAGCGGCAGGTGAGATGAGCGAAACAAAAACGGGTGCTTTAGTTGTTTTTGAAAGAGAAGCACCACTCAACGAAGTTGTAAAATCTGGCACTATTCTAGATGCTCGTTCTTCAACTGAACTTTTTAATGGTATTTTCTTTAAAAACTCAGCACTTCACGATGGTGCGGTTGTTGTTAAAGATGCAAAAATTTATGCAGCTGGATGTATTTTACCGCTTACACAAAATAATTCTATAAGTAGTGATTTAGGAACTCGACACAGAGCAGCTATTGGTATGAGTGAGCAAAGTGATGCTGTTGTTGTTATTGTTTCTGAAGAAACAGGGTACATCTCAGTAGCAATTAATGGTAAGCTTCAGCGTGACATAAAAACAAGTAATCTTCGTGAAATTTTATTAAGTAATCTTATAGCAGATACTGATAAAAAGGATAAACCAAGAAAAAAGATAAGAGGTGGTAGCAGTGAAAAATAAGAAAAAGTTTTCAGATATACTTCATAACGATAAATTGATGCTTGCTTTTTCTTTTGTTGCGGCTATCGTTATCTGGCTTGGTGTTGTTATTAATGTAAGTCCTGAAATGACTACAACAATACAAAACGTTAAGGTTACAATTGATAATACTGTTCCTTCACAATTTGGTCTCGAGGTTTTTGGTGATAGTGAATTTTATGTTGATGTTACAGTAAAAGGGAAAAAATATCAGATTTCTTCATTAAAAGCAGAAGATATAAAAGTACTTGCGCAAACCAATAATGTTGATTCTGCCGGTATGAGAACCCTCCTTTTAAAGTCTGACCAGACTTTTGGTAATAATGATTACACAGTTACAGCAATTTCTCAGAGAAGTATTGATGTGTTTTTTGATGTTCCTAAAACAGTTCAGCTTGTTATTGAGCCGGATGTTATTGCTGATGATAGTGTTAATATTGTTGAAGCTGGCTTTAAAACAGGCGAAATCAATCTTTCTGAAACAACAGTGAATGTTACAGGTCCTTCAACAGAAATTAACAAGATTGTTAAAGCAGTAGCCCAATTAAAACTCGAAAAATCGCTTACTGCTAATAAATCTGCAGATGTTGACGTTTTACTTTTTGATGAAAATGGAAAATCTAACTTTGATTATATAACAACAGACATTGAAAAGGTAGTTCTTACAATTCCAGTTTTAAGAGTAAAAGAAATTAACACAACCCTTCTTTTTAAAAATGCTCCGGATGAGTATGTTTTGAATCCATTGAATTACACAATTTCTCCAACAAAAGATTATTTTAATATTTCAGTTGATGAATATGAAAAAACTACAGAGTTCCCAGTTGGTACAATTGATTTTAAATCAGTTTCACCTTCGAATTATGTATTTGAATTTTTGAGGAAAGATTTACCTGTTTCAGATGAAAGTAATACTGAGAAGTTTGTAGTAAAGCTTGATGTAACAGGTCTTTCGCAGGAATATTTTGTTTTCTCCAGCGATAAAGTTAAAGTAAATAATCCAAATAAGCTTGCTTATAAAATTTCTGGGCTCAATAAATCAGTAGTAGTTGTTGGTTCAGAAAAAGCATTAGAAAGTATTACAGAAGATGATATTAACGTTGAAATAGATATTTCAGAGATTAATATTACTGCTGGTCAGACAATTTCTGTTCCTGCAAATGTAACTGTAAAGAGCACAAATTGTTGGATCTACGGAACATACACTGTAGAGGTATCATTGTAGAGTGGAGAATTTTAAATGAAGTTAAAAAGAGTTTTGTCAATCACTCTTGTTATTGCAATGCTTTTGATTAGTTCAGGATGTTCATTGAACTTTTTTTCCACAGATGCACTTTTAAAACCACCTGCACTTACTGGTAAAAGTGGTGAGGTGCAGAAGGCATTCAACAAGCTGATGAGTGGTAAGACATTTCAATTAAAAATGCCATCAAAGGGTGAATATAAGACATCGTTCATTCTTTATGATTTGGATGATGATAATGAAGAAGAAGCACTTGTATTTTATACTGATTCTTCAACAGATAAATCTGTAAGAATTGCTGTTCTTGATTGCATAAAAAACACATGGATTCTTGTAACAGATATAAAAGGTTCGGGTAGTGGTGTTTATGATGTTTCTTTCCCTGACCTTGATGGCGATAATTCACCAGAAATAGTTGTAGCCTGGTCACTTTTTGATAATAAGCTCACTAAAATGCTCACCATGTATAGTGTTGAAACTGAAAGTAATGGTCAGTTTAAAATAGAAACACTAGCAAATGAATATTTTAATTCAAAAGCTTATGTTGACTTGAATTCAAATGGTGTTCCTGATTTACTTCTTGTTTATCTTGACGATTCCGGTGAGGTTCAGAATTCTTATTTCAGAGCATTTTCTCTTGAAAATGGAAATACAATTGTAAAATTCAGTGAATTGTTGTTGGATTCTTCAATAACTTCTGTTTCAGAGATTAATTATGATTTAATTACACGTGATGATAAAGAATATGCAAGGGTTTTTATTGATTGTCTTAAAAGTGATACATCAATATTTACTGAGGTTATATCTTGGGATTTGTCTGTTTCAAAAGCTGCCCGTATGATTTCTGACCCAGCAAAAACAACTTTGAGGAGCTCAAAGCTTTCTACACGTGATGTTGATAACGATAGTAATTTTGAAATTCCTGTTACAACAAAATTTTTCACTGATAAAAAGGATTCTTCAATTGTTATTTCTGGCGTTGTTTATAATTTTACAATGCTTGAATGGATGAATTTGACTGGGGATAAAAATGATGCTGAAATTAAAACATTTTATAATCCCATTCATTCTTATTTATTAAGTTTCCCTTGGGGCGATAATGTAACAGTTAATTTTGATAAAATAGAAAATCAAACCAACTTTTGCATTTGGAATACTGAAACAAACGAAATTGAAGATATATTATTCTCAATAAAATTTGTTGAAAAGCAAAATATTACAAAAGAAATAGAAGAAAATTATGATGAATTCTATATATTAGGTTCAACAGAAGAAGGAGATTTTATATACGAAATTACTTCTTATGGCGAAAGTTTTGGTATAACCGATGAATTAATAAAATCTTTCTTTATTATGATTTAGTAGGTGAGAAAAATGAAAAAAGTTTTAATTGCAGAGGATGAAGCAGCAATAAGAGAAATTATTGCTATTACACTTCAACGAGCTGGATATGAGGTTACTGAAGCTTGTGATGGTGAACAGGCTTTACTTACATATACAGAACGACCTGACCAATTCGATGTTGTTCTTCTTGATATTATGATGCCGAATATGGATGGTCTTGAAGTATGCAAAAGGCTCAGAAAAATCAGCAGTACTGTTGGTATAATTATGCTTACTGCAAAAACACAGGAAATGGACAAGGTTTCAGGTCTTCTTATGGGTGCTGATGACTATATTACAAAGCCATTTTCACCTTCAGAGTTGATGGCTCGTGTTGATAGTGTTTACAGACGTGTTGCTATGAACTCAAATCAGAATACTCAGCAAGTACCAACAGATAAAATTTCAATAGCTCCATTTGAGCTTAATTTAAGAAACAGAGCACTTTATAAAAACTCTGAGCAGATTGAATTAACTCAGGTGGAATTTCAGATAATGGAATATTTCTTCTCAAATCCGGGTAAGGCATTGAGCAGAACAGATATTTTAAAACACGTATGGGGCGAATCATATTACGGAGACGAAAAGGTTGTTGATGTTAATATGCGTCGCTTAAGAATGAAAATAGAAGATGAACCATCTTTGCCAAAACATCTTGTTACAGTATGGGGAATGGGATATAAGTGGAATTAATTCGTGAAAAAATTGAGCGTGTAAAAGCGTTTTTGCAACCAAAGGGTATTACAAAACGTTGGATTACCAGTACACTTTTAGTTACAGCGATTGTTTTATTCATAATTCTTGCTGTGTGTATTTTTGCAGTGGCAGGGTATTACAATAGCTATGCTTCTAATACTTTATATAGCTACGCTAACGATAGTGTTATAACGTTTTTTTCACCATATTTAGATGGTACTGATGAAGCTTTTCAGGAGAAATCAATGGAGTTTGTTGAAAACTTTACTGACAAATCCAAGGTTGAAGTTGTTGTTGTAGATAAGCATGGTGAAGTGTGTGTTTCGTCTTCTGGTTTTAAAGGTCAAGAAACTCTTGAAAATATGGAAGATGTTAATGTGGCTATGAAGTCAAAAACTGGTATAAGTAGTTGGAAAGGCTTTAACTCAAATGGTGAACACATTATGAGTGTTGCAATGGTTTTTCCTACTTCTGATGGCAACTTTAAGGGAGCAATACGTTTTGTAACATCACTCAGGGCTATTGATACACAGATAAACGCTTTTGTAGCTATTGTTTTTCTTATATATTTATTAGCGTTAGGCTTTGTTACTTTTTCTGGTGCTTTCTTTGTAAGAACAATTGTTGTACCTGTTCGTAAAATAAATGATGCAACAAAAGCATTTACACAAGGTAACATAGATGCACGAATTGAACTTCATGGCGATGAAAAAGACGAAATTAACGAATTAGCTGATTCAGTAAACAATATGTTAAATGAGGTTTCTGCTACTGATAAAATTAAAAATGACTTTATTTCTACAGTTTCTCACGAATTGAGAACACCACTTACCGCAATTAAAGGCTGGGGTGAAATGCTTCGTGAACTAGGCCCTGATGATATTGAGCTTACAAAACGTGGTACAGATATTATTATTAGCGAATCAGAGAGACTCTCACAGTTGGTTGAAGAACTTCTTAATTTCTCACGATTACAAAATGGAACACTTTCATTAAGACTTGAAAAAATAGACGTTTTAGCTGAGCTTGATGAAACAATATTTGTTTTCAAAGAGCGTTCAAAGCGTGATGGTATTGAACTTACTTATTCTGCACCAGATTTGCCTGCTCCTATGATGGCAGACCCAAACAGAATAAAACAGGTTTTTGTTAATATACTCGATAACGCCTTTAAATACACAGAGCAAGGTGGTATGGTAAGCGTTGAAGCATTTATTGATGACGAAAAATTAATTATTCAGGTTTTAGATACCGGATGTGGTATTGCACAAGAGGATTTGCCAAATGTAAAAATGAAATTTTACAAAGCAAATATTCAGGTGCGTGGCTCAGGTATCGGACTTGCTGTTGTTGATGAACTCGTTAAAATGCATAATGGTACTCTCGATATTCAAAGTAAATTAGGTATCGGTACAACAGTTACAATTGTCTTGCCGATTGAAAAAGTTGTTATTGAAGATAATGTGAATTTGATTAATGATATTATAGGAGACGATTTATTAGATGTCTGAAAAAAAAGAAAAGAAAGTTTCAATAGGTGGTCAGGCGCTTATTGAAGGAATTATGATGCAAGGTCCTAAAGGTGCTGCAATGTCTGTACGTTTGCCAAGTGGTGAAATCGAAACAGAAATGCTTGAAGTTAAAAAGCTGAAAGATAAATTTAAACCAGCAGGATGGCCACTTATACGTGGAATTGTAAATATGGTTGAGTCGTTAACTTTTGGATTCAAGTGCATTGAAAAATCTGCTGAAAAAGCAGGGCTTGATGATGAGAATATACCAGAAGAAGAGATGTCAAAGCTTGATAAATGGCTTTCTGACCATTTTGGTCCGAAAATGATTGCAGTAATTTCAGGTATTGCAATGGTTTTAGGGTTTGGTCTTTCATTTCTCTTATTTGTATATTTACCAACATTTTTAGTGGATATAGTTGATAAATATATTTTTAAAGATGCACTTAGTAGTCTTCATCCTCTTTTTGAAGGCATTTTAAGAATGATAATTTTTGTTCTCTATTTCTATTTTGTTTCTTTAATGCCAGATATAAAGCGTGTGTTTATGTATCACGGTGCAGAGCATAAAAGTATTTTCTGCTATGAAGCTGGTTTGGAATTAACAGTAGAGAATGTGAAGAAACAGTCACGTTTTCATCCACGTTGTGGTACAAGCTTTATTTTTGTGGTTCTTATAATAAGCATTTTTATTTCTTCGGTATTAGTTGTGCTTTTTCCGACAATTGATGATATAAGACCATTGTGGATTGCTATTAAATTACTTATAGTTCCAGTAACAGTGGCGTTAAGCTATGAGTTTATTAAATATGCAGGTTGTCACGATAATATTTTTGTTAAAATTCTTTCTTTCCCAGGACTTATGATGCAACGAATTTCTACAAAAGAGCCAACTGATGATATAATTGAAGTTGGTATTGCTTCAATAAAGGCAGTGTTACCTGAATATTCAGATGGTTCTGCAGAAACTTCTTTTGAAGCAAGCACGGAGGAAAACTCTTGAACTTATTTACCTTTTACAGAAACTCTATTAAAATACTTTCTACTGCTGGGTGCGACAGCCCTGAGTTTGATGTACAGCAGTTGTTCGATTTTTGCCTTAAAATAAATAAAACCCAGCTTCTTTTAAGAGCAAATGAAAGTATTGATGATTTAGATATTAGTTTCTTTAATGAATGTTTGGAAAAACGTAAAAACAGAGTACCGCTTCAATATATAATAGGCGAGTGGGGATTTTATAAATATAACTTTAAAGTTGGTGAAGGCGTTTTAATTCCAAGGCCAGAAACTGAGCTTATTCCAGAATATATTTATAGTAAATTCCAGAAAAATCCCCCCAAAGTTGTTTTCGATATCTGCACAGGAACAGGTTGTATCGGTATAACTGTTGCAAAACTTTTTCCATTATGTAAGGTTTATTGTATTGATATTTCAGATACAGCAATCAGCTATGCAACACAAAATAAAGAAAAACTTTGTGCAGATAACGTTACAATAATTAAAGCAGATATGTTAGACCCGACTTCACCGCTTGGTTTACCTTTTGCTGATATTATTATTTCGAATCCACCATATATTAAAAGTGATGAAATTCCAGAGCTTCAACGAGAGGTTCAGTTTGAGCCAAAGCTGGCACTTGACGGTGGTGAAGATGGCTTGATGTTTTACAAAGCACTAAAAGAGAATTGGTTCCCATTTTTAAATTCAAATGGATTAATGGTTTTAGAATGTGGTGAAAATCAATCTAGAGACATTTTAGAGCTTTTCTTAGAAACAGCAAAAGGTGCTAAATTTATAAAAGACGGGCAAGATATAGAAAGAATTGTAGTATTAAAAAAATAATTGGAGTAAACAAATGATTAGTGTTATAAGACAAGTAATTTCAGGTCAGACTGATTTTATTTATTTAATAATTTCTTTGGGTGCAATGGCATTTGTTGTATTTTGCACATTACCTTTACACGAATTCGCTCACGCTTACATTGCTGTAAAGTTGGGTGACGATACACCAAGACTTTCTGGCAGACTTACAATTAACCCAATGGCTCATATAAGCCCTATGGGAGCTTTGATGATATTCTTATTTGGATTTGGTTATGCAAAACCAGTACCAGTAAGAATGAGGAATTTTAAAAATCCTAAAAGAGATATGGCTCTCGTGGCTTTGGCTGGTCCTTTATGTAATATTTTACAAGCGTTTGTTTATATGATTTTATTTTGTGCAATAAGCTCTATAAACACAACTAATTTAGGTATTGCATATATTGCATTTTTCTTTTTCTATGCAGCACAGGTTAATGTAAGTCTCGGCGTATTTAATTTATTGCCAATTCCACCCCTTGATGGTTCAAGGCTTGCTACTGCTCTCTTACCAGCAAAATACTATTTTAAAATTATGCAATATGAAAGATATATAATGATAGGGCTTTTTGTGTTGCTCTTCACAGGTATTTTATCAACACCATTAAGTTATCTCTCTGGAATTATATTTAATCTTATTTATAAAGTTACTTCTTTGATTTTTTAATCGCTTTAAAGGTGAATTATGGAAAAATTATCATATAAATTAGAAGTGTTTGAAGGTCCTATGGACTTGCTTTTACACTTAATAACAAAACATAAATTAGATATTTATGACATTCCTATTGTTGAGCTTGTTGACCAGTACACTGCTTATGTGAGGGCAATGCAAGAGGAGGATATGGATGTTGCAAGTGAATTTTTAGAAATGGCTGCAAGACTTGTTTATATTAAAACAGTTTCACTTTTACCAGTTTATGAAGATGCCGAAGAACAGAAAAATTTACTTACACAAGAGCTTATTGAATATCAGGAATGTAAATTGTTAGCACAAAAGCTTGCTTGTATGACAACTGGTTTTGACTATGTTGTAAGGGCTGTTCCTGAAGATGTCGAACCAGATTTAACATATAAAAGGTTGCATGAGCCTTCTGAACTTTTGAAAGCTTATGCAGCAGTAGTGGGTAAGAAGTTAAGAAAGCTTCCGCCTCCACTTGATTCGTTTAAAACAATTGTTGCTAAAAAAATTGTTTCTGTTGGTTCAAAAATCGAAGCAATTATGAATGTGCTTAAAACCAAAAAGAAGCATAAGTTATTTGATTTTTATAAATCAGCTGAAAGTCGTTCAGACTTAGTTGCATCATTTTTAGCAATATTAGAACTCGCAAAAGATAAATCAATTTATCTTTCTGGCGAGGGTGATGATATTCAAATTGAACTTTTGGAAGGAAATGAAAACACTTGATTGAAAATAAAATGTTAGCAGTTGCAGAGGCAGTTTTATTTGCTGCTGCAGAACCTATTGAACACACAAGACTTTCTATTGTTTTAGGAACAGATAGTGAAACAACTTTAGAGCTTTTAGATGTTCTTAAAGAACGTTATGAAAAAGAAGAGAGTGGTTTATGCCTTTTGAAATTAGGTAGCAAATATCAGATTTGTAGTAAAAAAGAGTACATAAATGAAGTACGAGCAGTTCTCGATTTAAAACGTAACACACCGCTTTCTCAAGCCGCTTTTGAAGTTCTTGCTATAATTGCCTATAACCAACCAATAACAAAGCCTTATATAGAGCAGATTCGTGGTGTTGATTGTTCAGGTGTTGTTACAACACTTTGTCAGCGTGGTCTTATTGAAGAAAAAGGCAGATTAGATGTACCAGGCAGACCAGTTCTTTATGGTACAACTGATGATTTTCTTCGTTGCTTCTCTCTCAGTGCTCTATCTGAGCTTGAAGAATTACCTAATGTTGATAAACAAATGCTTATGTCAGATATTGATTCTGGTCAGTTATCTCTTTTTGATGGCGATTCTATGGATGAAACCAAAGAACCAGTAACAGCAGAATAAATAAAAAAATATTTTCAAAAGGGAGGGTTTTGGTGACTGGATTATATATAATTCTTGGAATAATACTTTTCTTTGTTGTGCTTTTTTCATTCAAAGTTTCGTTTGTTGTAGAAATGACAGATAAAAACAAAATAGTTTTAAAATATCTCTTTCTCAAAATTACTTTACTTGATTCATCAAAGCCCGAAAAAGAAAAGAAGCCTAAAAAAGAAAAGAAACAAAAGAATAAAACCGAAGAATTACCGCCAGAAGAAACAGGAACAGAAGTTAAAACTACTTCTGAAAATACTACAAATGATAAAGGGAATAACTTGTTTAAGCAACTTTACATTGAGCAGGGCTATGATGGTATTGTAAAAATGCTTTTGGCAGTAAAAGAAGCTTTGGGCTCATTTTTGGGTAAACTTTATAAAACATTTACAATTAATGAGCTTTATTTAACTATGCATATTACTGGTAGCGATGCTGCAGATACTGCGATTAAATATGGTAAGCTTTCTTCGTGGCTTTTCCCACTTTTAGGTAAGGTTGCTTCAACCTGTAAAATGAAAAAATATGACATTGATATAAGTCCAGACTTTTTAGGTGTAAAAAACGAAGCTGATTTATATCTCAATGTTTCAGTAGTTCCTATAAGAATTACTAACGCCGCAATTGTTCTTGCGTTTCAATTAGTATTTAAAGTGATATTAAAAATTCTTTTTGCTGGTAACAAGGCTAAAAAGAGTGTTAATATAAATACAAAAACTACAGAAAATTCATCAGCAGATGCTACAAATTCTGCTGATACAAATATGTAAAGGATGGTGCCCATTATGGAAAAATCAGCAAATTCAATTTTAAAAACTACAATCGAAAAAGTAAGAGATTTGGTAGATGTAAGCACAATTATCGGTGACCCTATTAATCTCCCTGATGGTCTTACTATTATCCCTGTTTCAAAGGTTACATATGGCTTTGCTTCAGGTGGCTCAGATTTTCCATCAAAAAACAATGTTGAGCTTTTTGGTGGTGCAGGTGGTGCAGGTATCACAATTAACCCTGTGGCTTTTCTTGTTGTTAAAGATGGTGATGTTTCAATCAAACACATTACTGCTAATGATAACGCTGTTGAAAGAGCTGTAACAATGGTTCCTGAAATGTTTGATAAGGTTACAAGCTTTGTTTCAAAAAATAAAGAGGCAAAAAACTCACAACCAACTGAGTAATATACTTATTTAAAATAAATCATCTGCATATAATTTTGGGGGTGATTTATTTTGAAGAAAAAAACAATCTCTTTAATATTATCTTTATTTCTGTTATTTTTAGACTTTAATCTTGTTGCATCTGCTACAGAGTTTTCTGTTTCAGCAAAATCCGCTGTTCTTATAAATGCAGATACACTTGAGATTTTATATAGTAAGGCAGAACACGAGAAGCGTGGAATTGCCAGTACTACAAAAATTTTGACTTCACTTATTGCATTAGAATATGGTGAGCCACAAAAGAAAGTTACTGCAACCAAAGAAGCAGTAACAGTTGAGGGTACTTCAATTGGTCTGAAACCAGGGGATAAAATCACGTTAATGTCATTAGTTTATGGAATGCTTTTAGAAAGTGGTAATGACGCTGCAAATGTTACTGCGTTTGCAATATCTGGTAATATTACTACTTTTGCAAAGGTTATGAACAAATACGCAAAGAAAATTGGTATGACCAATAGTAATTTTGCTAATCCTTCTGGACTTACCCATAAAAATCATTATTCTACTGCATATGATATGGCGTTGTTAACATCTGTAGCAATAAAAAATCCAATTTTCAGAAAAATAACTTCAACTCAGTCTGCTGTGATTGATTTTGGTACTCCTGAAATTTCGCGAAAGCTCAGTAATCATAATCGCTTATTAAAGGAATATGATGGTGTGTTTGGTGTAAAAACAGGTTACACAAAAGCAAGTGGACGTTGTCTTGTTACAGCGTGTGAGAAAAACGGTGTAACACTAATAGCTGTTACGCTTAATGCTTATGACGATTGGAATGACCATAAAAAGCTTTATGATTATGGTTTTTCTCTTTATAATGAAAGCGTGGATATTCCTGAACTTGAAAATGTGAAAATTCCGGTTGTTTGTAGCAATAAAAAAAATATTTCTGTAAATTATGGTTATACATTTGAGCTTAGCACAAATAAAGAACTTAAAAGTGAAGTTTACATAAAAAACTTCCTTTATCCACCTGTGAAAAAAGGTGATGTTGTTGGTGAGATTGTTTTTAAAGATACTGAAAATAATGTTGTAAAAGTTGTTCCGTTAGTTTCGGTTGAAAATGCAAATGCTTTATATAAAGAAAATGTAAAAGAAAAGATTTTTTTGGAAAAAATCAAAAAATTTATTAAAGGACTGTCGATAAGATATGGCTGAAATAAGATTACAAAAATTTTTATCAGAATGTTCAGTTGCTTCACGTAGAAAATCAGAAGAATTAATCCGTGACGGCAAGGTATGGGTTAATGGTAAAAAGGCATCTATTGGTGATAAGGTTGACCCAAAGCGTGACGATGTAACAGTTAATGGTAAAAAAGTTACTGTTGTTAAACAAAAATATTATATAATGCTCAATAAGCCACGTGGTTACGTTACAACTATGAGCGATGAATTAGGCAGAAAATGTGTTGCTGAATTGGTTTCTGATGTTGGTGCAACTGTTTATCCTGTTGGTAGATTGGACCGTGATTCGGAGGGAATGCTTTTACTTACGAATGATGGTGAATTTGCAAATGGTGTAATGCATCCAAGAAAGCATATATCCAAAACTTACCGTGTAACAGTACGTTCTGCAATTTCAAAGGAGCAAACAGAGCAACTTGAAAATGGTGTTTTAATAGATGGCAGAGAAACTTTACCAGCAGAAGTTGCAGTTATTGAAAAAAGCGAAACAAGAAGTGTTTTACATATCAAAATATTTGAAGGCAGAAACAGACAAATCAGAAAAATGTGTGAAGAGGTTGGCTTGGAGGTTATTCGCTTAAAACGAACCTCAATCGGTTCATTGAAATTAGGTATGCTTCAACCTGGTAAATGGCGTGAACTTACTGCCGATGAAGTCCACAAATTAGTTACTAACACTAAGAACTGATAAATTGACAATATATTGATTTTTTAGTATAATTACATGATAAATCACGAAAGGTGAGCCGTAAAAAATGATAAGAAGTATGACAGGCTTTGGCAGAGCACAGGCTTCTGTCGAAGGGTTTAATGTTACAGCAGAAATAAAAAGTGTAAACCACAGATATTTTGAATTTTCTACAAGACTTCCGAGGGCTTATGCTTTTTTGGAAGAGAAAATAAAAAGTTATCTTTCATCTTATATTTCAAGAGGTAAGGTTGAATGTTCTTTAACAATAGAGGCAACAGCTGACGATAGCGTTGTTGTTAAGGTTAATGAGCCTTTAGCAAAAAGTTATTATGAGGCTATTCATTTTATAGGTGAAACATTTTCAGTTAATGCAAATGTTTCTGCTCAGGATATTGCAAGGTATCCAGAAGTATTATCAGTAACTAAAAATGCAGTGGATGAAGATGATTTGTGGAATAAGGTTCAGGCTGTTTTAGAGGAAGCAGTAAAGAAGTTTATTGCTATGAGAGAACAAGAAGGCGAGAAGCTTAAAAATGATGTTCTTTCACGTGCAGACACAATTATTGAAAATGTGGCTTTTGTTGAAAAACGTTCTCCTGAAACAGTTAAAGAATATAACGATAAGCTTCTTACAAGGATGAAGGAAGTTTTGGATGGTGTTCAGGTTGATGAATCAAGAATTCTTACAGAAGCAGCAATTTATGCTGACAAAGTAGCTGTTGCTGAAGAAACAGTAAGATTAAGAAGTCATATTGACCAGCTTCGTTCAATGATGAATTCAGATGAAGCTATTGGTAGAAAACTTGATTTTCTCGTTCAGGAAATAAATCGTGAAACAAATACAATCGGCTCAAAGGCTCAGGATGTTCAGATTGCAAAGGTAGTAATTGATACTAAAGCAGAGATTGAAAAAATAAGAGAGCAAATACAAAATATAGAATGAGTGTGTTATATGAAGCTTGTTAATATAGGTTTTGGTAATCTTATAAATGCAGACAGGGTAATTGCTGTTGTAAGTCCTGATTCAGCACCTGCAAAAAGAATGATTCAGGAGAGTAAGGAAAGAGCTAATTTAATTGATGCTACTCACGGCAGAAAAACTAAAGGTATAATAATTACAGATAGTGATAATGTTGTGCTTTCATTTCTTTCTGCTGAACAGCTTCTTGTAAGATTTAATGATGAAAAAGGAGGTCGTGAATTTGGCTTCGAAGGGTAAAGGCTTGCTTGTTGTTCTTTCTGCACCAGCAGGTTGTGGTAAAGATACAGTTTTAGCAGAAGTAAAAAAAGCAGATGATGACGTTAAGCAATCTATTTCAATGACAACACGTTTACCAAGAGAAGGTGAAAAAGATGGTATTGATTACTACTTTACTTCTCAGGATGATTTTGAAAACAAAATTAAAGAAGATGGCTTTTTAGAGTATGTTAAATATGGTGTTAACTATTATGGTACACCTAAAAAGGCAATCGAAAAAATGGTAGACAGTGGTAAGACCGTTATTTTAAAAATTGAAGTTGAAGGTGCGGGTAACGTGCGAAAAATTTATCCGGATGCAGTTTCAATTTTTATAATGCCTCCTTCATTCACTGAGCTTTCACGCCGTCTTAAAAATCGTGGAACTGAAACAGAAGAGGATATTTGTCGCCGTTTGAAAATCGCAGAAGATGAAATGCAAAGGGCGAAAGAATATAATTATGTTGTTATAAATGATGATTTATCTGTTTGTGTAAATGATGTTTTGTCAATTATAAAAGCAGAAAGATTGAAATATAGCAATATGCAAGAAAAAATTAAAGAAATTTTTAATAACTGATTTGAAAGGAAGTAAAATTTATGCTTAATCCAGATTTAAAAAATGTTCTTAACCAAGGTATCAGCCGTTATTCACTTGTAACAGCTACAGCAAAAAGAGCAAGAGAAATTGCTATGACAAATCTCCAGGAGAAAAATCTCTCAACAGAGAAGCCGGTTACTGTTGCACTCGGCGAAATTATTGATGGTAAATATAAAATAATCGAACCAGAAGAGCTTAAGAAGCTTTAATTTATGTATAACGAGTCCTTGATTGCAGAGATTGCAGTAGAAGGTCTTGTTTACCATATTGATGCACCATTTACATACGCAATTCCTGAAAACTTAGAAGTTTCTAAGGGATGTAGGGTGCTCGTGCCTTTTGGTAATGGCAACAAAAAAAAGCAAGGGTTTGTTCTCAATATAAAAACTCGTTCAGAAATAGATGAGAGCATAAAACTAAAATCAATCGTTGCGGTACTTGATGAAGTGCCGCTTCTTAATGATGAGATGTTGTCATTAGTTACATATATAAAAGAGAACACGTTTTGTACATTGTTTGAAGCCGCTAAGGCGATGCTCCCTAGTGGTATTGGTCTTCAATACATTGTATCATTTATGGTAGATGAAACTGTATCTTCTTCTGTAATAGAAAAACTATCTCAGGAAGAAAAAGCGGTATATGAGTATCTAAAAGGTGGCTGTAAATTCCAGAAGAAAGAAAAAATTCTTTCTGATTTAGGTTTTACGGCAGATTCTGTTGTGCTCGAAAAGCTTGTTAAAAAAGGTGTATTGGTTTCTAATGTCGATACAAAAAGAAAAACAGGCGATTTGACTGTTAAAAACGTAAGAATTGCACTTTCGGAAGAAGAAGCTGAAAGTAAATTAAGTTCATTAACACAAAAACAACGCGCAGTTCTCTCTTTGCTTCTTGATATTGGCTCTGCTTCTGTAAAAGAAGTTTGCTACTTTACAGGTGTTACTGTTGCAGTTGTTTCTGCACTCTGTAAAAAAGGATATGTAGAAATTTTTGATAGTGAAGTTTATAGAAAACCTAAAATCATTGCCGAAAAGAAAAAAATTCCAATTCCATCATTGACTGAAAAACAGCAAAATGCTTTTGATATTTTAGAAAAAAAGGTTGATGAGGGTAAAGCAGGCGCAGCACTTTTATTTGGTGTTACTGGTAGTGGTAAAACACAGGTTTTCATTAAGCTTATTGAAAAAGTAGTAAATAGCGGTAAAGGTGTTATTGTAATGGTACCTGAAATCGCTCTTACACCACAGACAATTAACGTATTTTATTCATATTTTGGTGATATTGTTGCAGTTTTTCACAGTGGACTTTCTGCTGGTGAAAGAATAGATGAATGGAAGCGTGTGAAAAATGGTGAAGCAAAAATTGCCATAGGAACACGTTCTGCAGTTTTTGCACCATTTCAAAATCTTGGACTTATAGTAATGGATGAAGAACATGAGCACACATATAAATCAGAAATGACTCCACGTTATCACGCAAGAGATATTGCAAAATTCAGGTGTGTTCAAAATGATGCGTTCTTGCTTCTTTCGTCGGCAACTCCATCAATTGAGTCTTATAAAAATGCGATTGATGGTAAATATACATTTGTAAAGCTTAGCGAACGATTTGGTAAAGCTGTTTTACCTGAAGTGAAAACTGTAGATATTTCTGATAGTAAAAGTATAATAAGCAATGAGCTTTACTCTGAAATTGAAACAGTTTTAGAAGATAAGAAGCAAGCTATTCTTCTTATGAACAGACGTGGTTTCAATACATTTGCAACTTGTGAAAGCTGTAAAACGGTAGTTACTTGTCCAAATTGTAGTATTTCGCTTACTTATCACAACGCTAACAATCGTCTTATGTGTCATTATTGTGGCTTTTCGATGAATTTTACAGATACTTGCCCAACCTGTAACAATAAAACAATTAAATATGCAGGTTTTGGTACACAGAGAATTGAAGACGATATTGAGAATATTTTCCCCAATGCAAAGGTTTTAAGAATGGATGCGGATACTACTCTTGCAAAGTATTCTTACGAAGAAAAATTAAAGGCGTTTGCAAATGGTGATTATGATATTCTTTTAGGTACACAAATGGTTGCAAAAGGGCTTAATTTCCCAAAAGTAACATTAGTTGGTGTTATTTCTATAGACCAACAGCTTTACAATGATGATTTCAGAAGTAGTGAAAAGGCTTTTGATTTATTGACTCAGGTTGTTGGTAGGTCCGGTAGAGGTGATTATAAAGGCAAGGCTGTGATACAAACTGCACTTCCTGATAATGATATTATTACTCTTGCCTCTAAACAGGATTATGAAGGCTTTTTTGAGATGGAAAACATTATAAGAAAAGCAATGATTTACCCACCATATTGCGATATCTGCTCTTTAACATTCACAAGCGAAAATTATATGAAGTGTAACACTTCTGCAACCCGTTTTCTTGAGCAGATAAAATCAGCAGTAGGTAATGAGTATTCTGATATAAAGCTCAATGTTTTAGGACCTTTACAGCCTAAGGTTGCAAAAATTAATAATAAATACAGAAATGTAATTACAATTAAATGTAAAAACAATAAACGCCTGAGAAGTATGATTTCATCACTTCTTGTTGCATTTATGAAAGATAAATTAAATAACGGTGTTACTGTTACGGCAGATATCAATCCGTTATAGGAAGGTATTATATATGGCATTAAGAAATATCCGTGAAGACGGCGACCCTATTTTAAGAAAAAAGTGTCGCCCTGTTACAGAATTTAATGAAAGACTTTTTGAATTGCTTGATGATATGGCTGAAACTATGTATGAAGCACCTGGTGTTGGGCTTGCAGGTCCACAAGTTGGTGTTTTAAGACGAGTTGTGGTTATGGATGTTGGTGATGGGCTTTTAGAGCTTATAAACCCAGAAATAACTAAGGTGGAAGGCGAACAGATAGGTGAAGAGGGGTGCCTTTCACTTCCGGGTCTTTGTGGTATGGTTAAAAGACCTAAAATCGTTCAGGTTAAAGCACAAAACAGAGAAGGTAAATGGTGTCTTTACAAGGGTGAAGATTTAAAGGCGCGTTGCTTCTGTCATGAGCTTGACCATCTTGACGGTATTCTTTATAAAGATAATCTTTTAGAAGGCACAATGCTCCAGAGAGTCGGCGAAATAGAAGAAATAGAAGAATAGGTGAAGCTTATGAAAGTTGTTTATATGGGTACACCGGATTTTGCAGTGAAACCACTTGAGGCTTTAATCGAAAATAATTATGAAGTTGTAGGTGTTTTTACTCAACCTGACAAGCCTGTTGGTAGAAAAGCAATTTTGACACCACCACCAGTAAAGGTTGTAGCAGAAAATAATAATATTCCTGTTTTTCAACCTGTTTCATTAAAAAATGGTGAAGGTGTAAAAATTCTTGAAGAATTAAAACCGGATGTTGTAATTGTTGTTGCTTACGGCAAGATTTTACCAAAAGATTTTTTAGAATTTGCAAAATATGGTTGTATAAATATTCATGGTTCAATTTTACCACAGTATCGTGGTGCTGCACCAATTCAGTGGTCTGTTTTAGATGGTAATGAATTTGCTGGTGTTACATCAATGCAAATGAATGAAGGGCTTGATACTGGTGATATTCTACTGGTAGAAAAAACAAAAATTGAAGAAAATGAAACATCTGGAGATTTGTACGATAGACTTACTGTTTTAGGTGCAGATGTACTTTTGAAAACACTCGACGCTATAAAAACAGATTTATTAAATCCACAAAAGCAAGATGATAGTAAAAGCAGTTATGCAAAAATGCTTGATAAATCACTTTCAAAAATTAACTGGAATTTATCCGCTCTTGAAGTGCATAATAAAATAAGAGGTCTTGACCCATGGCCAGTTGCTTTAACGGTTTATGAAGGTAAAAATCTTAAACTTTTCCGTTCACGTTTAATTGAAGGCGAATTTGCAAAACCAGCCGGTAGTGTATTTCAGTCTGAAGATGGTATTTGTGTTGTTTGTGGCGATAAAAAGGCAGTTTTAATTACCGAAGTTCAGTTAGAAGGTAAAAAAAGAATGTCCAGTGTTGATTTTTCGCGTGGTGCAAATCTTTATGATGGAAAAGTTTTTGAAAGTTAAAGTTTTATTAATAATTATTAACTAATTTATTAATTATTAATTTGTAAAATGTATTTAAAACTAGGAGGTGCTTACATTTGTATTTCGGTTACTATTATTATGATATTTATTATTTTATATTAGTTATTCCTGTATTTATAATATCTTTAATAATTCAGGCTAAATTAAATTCAACTTTTACAAGGTATTCAAAAGTAGTTAATACCAGACGAATTACAGGTGCTCAGGCAGCTGATATGGTTTTAAAATATTACAATATTCAAGATGTAAGAATTGAAAGAATTAATGGTAGACTGACTGATTGCTATGACCCTGTAAACAAGGTTATAAAGCTTTCTGATTCTGTTTATGATAATCCAAGTATTGCAGCGGTAGGGGTTGCTTGTCACGAAGCAGGTCACGCTGCACAGCATGCGGAAAAATATGTTCCGATAAGAGTAAGAAATTATATTCTGCCTGTTTGTAATATTGGTTCAAAAATTTCAATTCCATTGATGATTGCCGGTGTTATTTTTTCGGCACAACCAATTATCTGGATTGGTATTGGTTTGTTTGCATTTACTGCAATTTTTCAAACAGTAACGTTACCAGTTGAATTTAATGCAAGTAACAGAGCACTTAACGTAATTGAATCAACAGGGATACTTTCTTATGAAGAAAAACGAGGAGCAAGTAAGGTTTTGAGAATGGCAGCTATGACCTATGTTGCTGCACTTGCAATGAGCCTTGCACAGCTTTTAAGATTAATTTTAAGATACGGCGGTAGAAGAGACGAATGAGTATTACTGCAAGACAAATGGCATTTTCAATACTCTTGAAAATCGAGAAAGATAAAGCATATTCCAATATCGCATTAGACAGTGCTGTTAGAGAAAGTTCTCTTGACAGCACTGATTGTGCTTTTATTTCAAGATTAGTTTATGGCGTAACTGAGCGAAAATTAACGCTTGATTATGTTATTTCTCAATTCTTAAATCAACCAATAAAAAAACTGAAAGTGGAAGTTCTTGTAATATTACGAATTGGTACATATGAGATATTGTTTATGGATAAAATTCCTGTTTCTGCTTCTGTTAATGAGAGTGTTTTACTCACAAAGAATAACAAATCTGCATACGCTTCTGGATTAGTTAATGCAGTTTTAAGAAAAGTATCAATTGAAGGTGAAAATATTCTCGGTTCACTTTCGGGCGATGAGCGACTTTCTGTTTTATATTCTGCACCAATTGATTTAGTGCGATTTTTAAAATATCATTATAACGGTGAAAATGCAGAAGAAATTTTAAAATCTGCTTTAAAAAAGAAAGAAATAACAATAAGAGTAAATACTTTAAAAACCACAAAAGAAGAATTGATTGAAATTCTGAAAAATGAGAATATTTCCTCGGAAATTACAGCTCTTGAAAATGCATTGATTATTAATGCAAAAGGTGCGATTTATGAGCTTGAAGCATATAAAAAAGGACTTTTTTTTGTAGAAGATATATCTTCTCAATTGTGTGTTAAGGAACTCGGTTTAAAAGAGAATTTTAAATTTATTGATATTTGTAGTGCTCCTGGTGGAAAAAGCTTTACAGCTTCACAATATATGAATAACACTGGTGAAATTTATTCCTGTGATATTCATTCACATAGAGTTGAGCTTATTAAAGCTGGAGCAGAACGATTAGGTATTAAAAACATTATTCCAACAGTAAACGATGCAACAATTTTAAACGAAAAATTTCTAAACGCTGACTGTGTTCTTTGTGATGTTCCTTGTTCAGGTCTTGGTATAATCGGTAAAAAACCTGAAATTAAATATAAATCGCTTGATGAAACAAAAGAATTGATACCAATTCAGAAAAAAATTCTGAGTACTGCTTCTAAATACGTAAAAAAAGGTGGTACACTTATATATTCAACTTGCTCAATCAATCCTAATGAAAACCGAAAAGTCTGTGATTGGTTTTTAAATGAAAACAAGGATTTTTATAGTGTTAAAGTATCTCCTGAAACTAAAAGATGTGTAGATGAAGGCGATTACCTTACACTTTTACCGCATATAAATAATTGTGACGGTTTCTTTATTGCAAAATTTATTAAAAAGTAGTGTGTGTATGGAAAAACGAGATATAGCATCTCTTTCTTTAGAAGAGTTGAAAAATCAAATTAAAGAGCTTGAGCTTCCACAGTTCAGAGCAACCCAGATTTATGATTGGATACATAAAAAAGGTGCAGTGTCGTTTTATGAAATGACAAATATAGGAAAGCAGTTACAGGACAAATTAAATGACAATTTTGTAATTTTTAGTTGTTCTATTGAAAAAAAGTTAGTTTCAAGGTATGATAATACAGTGAAATATTTGTTTAAGCTTCCTGATGGCGAATACCTTGAATGTGTTGTTATGGATTATAAATATGGTCTTACTATTTGTGTTTCTACACAGGTTGGTTGTAAGATGGGGTGTTCTTTCTGTGCATCAGGTATCGGCGGTTTCAAAAGGCATTTAGCACCTTCCGAAATTCTTGGTCAGATTTATGCAGCACAACGCGATTTAAACGTAAGAATTTCCAGAATTGTTTTAATGGGCATGGGCGAACCGCTTGATAATTATGATAATGTTATTAAATTTTTAAAACTTGTTTCCGATGAAAATGGGCTTAATATTGGCATGAGACATATTTCACTTTCAACAAGCGGAATTGTACCAAGAATTTATGATTTACTTGATTTAAATTTACAGCTTACTTTATCTGTTTCTTTACATGCTCCTAATAATAAAATCAGGTCACAGATTATGCCTGTTAATAAAAGCTGGGATATTGATGAGCTCTTAAAAGCATGTAAAACTTATGCTGATAAAACATCAAGGCGTATTTCATTTGAATATGCAATGATAAAAGGTGTCAATGATACAACAGAGTGTGCAAATGAGCTTTCAAAAAAATTAAAAGGCATACTTTGCCATGTTAATTTAATTCCTGCAAATGAAGTGCCAGAAAAAGGGCACGAACGAAGTGACGATAATAATATTAATAATTTTAAAAATATATTAGAGAAAAACGGGTTGACTGTTACTATAAGAAGAACCTTAGGTAGTGATATTAATGCTTCTTGTGGTCAGTTAAGACGTGAGAAAATTTTAGAAACGAGGTGAAGCGATGAAAATTCAAGCTTTTACAGATACTGGTAAAATTCGTGATATGAATCAAGATGCTTTCAAAACGGGATTTTTTAAAGACGGTGGTGCCTGGGCTGTTGTTTGTGACGGTATGGGTGGCGTTTCCGGTGGTCAGGTTGCAAGTGAAATTTGCATAAACGAGGTTTCATCGCATATAGAAAAAGGTTATCGTAAAATAATGAGTATGAAATCAGTTAAAAATCTACTCGTTTCTGCAATAACTGCAGCTAATATAAAGATTTTTGAAACTGCAGATGAAAATAAAGATTATTTTGGTATGGGAACAACCGTTGTAGCTTTGGTAATTTTAAATGGTTTTGCTGCTGTTGCTCATGTTGGTGATAGTAGAGCATATTTTATAGGTGACGAAATAAAACAAATCACCCGTGACCATTCAGTTGTTCAATACCTTGTAGACACAGGCAGAATTACTAAAGAAGCTGCAAAAAACCATCCAGACAGAAATGTAATTACCCGTGCAGTTGGAGTAAACCCAGAAGTCGATATTGATGTGGATATTATTCCTATTAATGAGGGTGAAACAATCCTCATTTGTACAGATGGTCTTTATGAATATGTTTCAGATTCTCAGATGTTCCAGATTATTAAGGAATCCGAGAGTGAAGAACCTGCAAAAGAGCTTCTTGATATGGCAAACGAAGCAGGTGGAAAGGATAATATAACGGTTGTAACCGTTGAAGGCTGATTTTATGGAAAATTATGTAGGTAAGAGATTAGACGGACGTTACGAAATACAAGATATTATCGGTGTTGGTGGTATGGCTGTTGTTTACAAGGCATACGATAGCATTGATGATAGAATTGTTGCAATAAAAGTTTTAAAAGAAGAGTTTTTAGCAAAAGAAGAATTCAGAAGAAGATTTAAAAATGAATCAAAGGCTATTGCAATTCTTTCTCATCCAAACATTGTAAAGGTTTATGATGTTAGTTTTGGTGACAGGCTTCAATACATTGTTATGGAACATGTTGAAGGTATAACTCTTAAAGAGTATATAGAACAATGTGGCGTTATTAACTGGAATGAAGCGTTGTTCTTTTCAATTCAGATTTTAAGGGCAATCCAGCACGCTCACGATAAGGGTATTGTTCATCGTGATATTAAGCCACAGAATATTATGCTTCTTGATAATGGTCTTATTAAAGTTACAGACTTTGGCATTGCTCGTTTCAGTCGTGGTGAAACAAGAACTCTTACAGAAAAAGCAATCGGTTCTGTTCACTATATAAGCCCTGAACAAGCAAAGGGGCAGTTAACCGATGAAAAGGCTGATATTTATTCAATTGGTGTTGTTCTTTATGAAATGCTCACAGGTAAATTGCCTTTTGACGCTGAAAATGCCGTTTCAGTTGCTTTAATGCAGTTGCAGGAAGAAGCTATTCCTTTAAGAAGTATTAATCCTGAAATTCCAATAGGTTTTGAGCAGATTACATTAAAGGCAATGCAAAAAAATACACGTGACAGATATCAGACTGCATCAGAGATGCTTTTGGATTTAGAAGAACTTAAAATGAATCCAAATGTTAAATTTGATTATCAGAATTATTTTGTTGACCAGGAACCAACACGTTATATCGGTAAAATTCAGGAGAAGACAATTAGTTCACCTGTCCGTCAAGCTACAGGGGAATATAAGCCTATAAAACCATCTGAATATGAAGATAGAGATAATGATTATAATCGTTATCGTGAAGATGTTCCGCAACGTGGGCGAGAAATACCACAAACACAATATCAAGGAAACAATAATGTAAAGAAAACTAATTTCACTATTATATTGGGTGTTGTTTTTGCCTTCCTTTTGATTTTAGCTATTGTTTTAGGTGTATTTATAAAGAATGGTACAATTGTACTTGGTCCAAAAAGAACTGAAGTTGAAAGCTTCATAGGTTTGGATTACATTGATGATATTGAGATGAATTCTGAATATACTGATAAATATGATTTTGAAATAGTTTATGTTTCATCTTCAGATTATGAAGAGGGTACTGTTACTGACCAGGACCCAAGGGCTGGAGAGACTATTGCTAAGGGTGGCGTAATCAAATTATTTGTTGCAAAATCCGGTGAAGGAAAAGTTATTCCTGATTTAACAAATAAAAACTATAAACAAGCACGCGATACTTTAGAAGCACTTGGATTTATTGTAAAATTGCAAGCAACTGAAAATGAAGTGATTGAGGTCGGTAATGTTATTAATACCAATCCTGCTGCTAACACAAGCGTAATTGAAGGCTCAACAATTACAGTTTTCTATGCTGTTGATACAAGTTCTGAAAGTCAGTTTAAAATGCCTGATTTAGAAGGCAAGTCTTTAGATGAAGCAAAAATTCTTATTGAGAAAAATGGCCTTGTTGTTTCAAAAATTGAAAAAGTTGACAGCAGTATAAGTGAAAACTTTGTTGTAAGTCAATCGCCAGCCGACGGCTCACCAGTTAGAAAAGGTGATGAAGTTATAATTACTGTAAGTACAGGTTATACTTCAACTGAGATTAATATTCAGCTTCCAAAGGCAGGTATTATTAATGTTACTGCAACGGTTGATGGTGATGAAACATTTAACAAGGATATTGATACCGATGCACATTCAAGTTATGCAATAACTGTAAAAGGTAAAGCGAATGATGCTAAAATCAATATTTATCTTGATAATTGTCTTTATTATGAAGCAGTTGGTGATTTTACCAAAGAAAGTGTAAGAATTACAAATTCTAAAACTCATGTAGTGGCTTTCTATAAAGATGTTACTGGTATGAACGAGATTGATGCTATTAATATATTAAATAGTGCAGGTTACAGAACTATTCAGATTAACCGTGAATTGAGTAGTGAACCAGCTGGTACAGTTATAGCACAATCGCCGACATATTTGTCTGCACCACATGTTGATACAGCAACTACTATTGTTTTAACTGTTTCAAAAGGTGCTACAGATAGTCCTGTTGTTGATAATAATTTAGAGGGTATAAACTGATAAATGGCAGAAAAACAATTAAAAGGAATTATAATCAAAGGTATTGGTGGGTTTTATTATATTGAAGCCGAGGGTGATATTTATGAGTGTAAAGCACGTGGTGCTTTCAGGAAAAAGAAAATATCACCATTGGCTGGTGATAATGTCATAATTACTGTTCGTGAGAATGGCGAGAACACTATTGATGATATATTAGAAAGAAAGAATTTTCTTGTTCGTCCACCTGTTGCAAATGTTAATACTCTTGTTATTGTGTCGTCTGTAAAAGAACCAGTACCGAGCACCTTGGTTATTGACAGACTTACAGCAATTGCAGTAAGTAAAAATATTAAGCCTTGTGTTATTTTTTCTAAAAGTGATTTGGGTGATACTAAAGAGCTTGAAGAGATTTATAAAAAAGCAGGTATTGATGTTTGTTCTGTATGCTGTAAAACAGGTGAGGGTATTGAAAAAGTTAAAGAGATGATTAAAAGTGGTATTACTGTCTTTACAGGTAATACCGGTGTAGGCAAATCATCGCTTCTTAATTGTATTGATTCACGTTTTTCATTAGAAACAGGCGAAGTTAGTAGTAAATTAGGTAGGGGTAGACACACAACCCGTGATGTTACTCTTCACAAAGTTAACGATTTCTATGTTGCTGATACACCAGGTTTTTCGTCTTTGGATATTGAAAGTGGCGAACTTATATTGAAAGACGATTTACCATACTGTTTTCCTGAATTTTCTGAGTATTTGGGTAAATGTCGTTTTTCAAGCTGTACCCATACAGTAGATAAAGGCTGTAAAATTCTTGAGGCTTTAGAAAATGGCAATATACATGAGAGTAGACATTTAAGTTATGTTACAATGTATAATGAAGTGAAAAATATTAAAGAGTGGCAACTGTAACCAATATTGAAATTTCTCATAATATGTAGTAAAGCATATTAAGGAGTGATTTTATGAAAGTTGTTGTTTTACAGAGCCCTAAAATATTTAAAGGTATATTGAAGCTCGTGTTTGGAATTAAGGACGATTAAAAAATTACATAAAAAGCGTAACGGCGTAGTTTATATCAAACTACGCCGTTACATTTTGAGGGATGAGAATAAAAAGGAGAGAATAAAAGATTGATTACAAATTAAATTATTTCTTTGGCTTTTTTACTTTGTTGAGCTGAGAGTTAACTTTTAATAACTCTTCTTTAGTAACAGTAATATTAGCCATACCTATCATAGAAGACATACGAAGAATTGAGAAGCCACCAAGCATTTGCATCATACTGCCACCCATAGATTTTAAGTTGATGTCAAAGCCACCACTTTTCTTTTCACCATTACCTTTTTTGTTTGCTTTCATCTTCTTTAAAAGCTTTAATCCGAAGAGTGCAACTACAAGCTTTGCACGTTTGCTTTCAAATACATCAGAAAGCTTATCATTTATAGAAAAATATCCATCTGGAGCAGTAACATCGAACCAGTTAAGAATAGCGCCTTTTTCTTTTAAGCGATATTCCTCGTTGAATGTATCAACTTTTTTGATAACACTTTCATCTTTACATTCACCAGCAACGGCTTCAAGTTTTGTTTCGCCGTTGTTTGGAACGTCAAAGTAGAAGAAATGGTCTTCTGATTTTTTCTTACCTAAAGAAACGCCATTAGCGAAAAGCTCTACTTCTGGAAGGTTAGAGTACACAGTAATTTTTGTTGTTTCCTCAACTCTGTCAATATAACGTTTACCACAGAGGTGAACAAAAGGTTCATCTGAAAGCCAAGCTTTATATGCATAGAAGGCATCTTTCTTATATTTACGGTCAAATGTCATAAGACCTTTGTGGTTTTGACCGTTTTCGCCACCTTCGTTTCTTGCATCTGCACCAAAGTCAAACATATTCCAAACATGAGTAGCCCACATATATTTACGTGTAAAGAGTTGTTTAATAAGTTCTTCGTGATAATATGCCTGATACTCTTCTGTATAGTCACCTTGAGTAGGGTTAGAAGTATGCCAGTTAAGAGCTTCACAACCATATTCACTACATCCGATTGGAATATTTGGGTGCTTTTCATGGAACTTATCGAACCAAGGTCCGTTCATTGTTGTGTCGCCACCATACCAACCAAAATAGTGGTTGTATGAAACAACATCTGGAATTTTAATATATGGGCTATCCATACTACACATAGAAACACAAGCAATAGTCGTGAGTCTTGTTTTATCCATTTCATGAACAAGGTCATTTAAAATTTTGTGGTTTTCAATTAAATCAGGGTCGTTTTCACCAGCCATTGTGATTTCGTTAGAAAGACCCCAAACAACAATTGAAGGGTGATTGTAGTTCTGGGTAACTAATTCTCTCATTTGAGAAATAGTATTTTCTCTACCTGTTGCCATGTGGTGAGAAATATATGGGATTTCTGCCCAGATTACGAGACCTTTTTCATCGCATAAATCATAGAAATATTGGTCGTGCTGATAGTGAGCAAGACGAATTGTAGTAGCACCAACTTCTAAAATTAAATCAATATCTTCTCTGTGATGTTCAGGAAGTAAAGCATTACCAATGCCCCAACGGTCCTGATGGCGTGAAACACCGCGAAGAGGGTATTCTTCGCCATTAAGAATGAAACCATTATTAGGGTCAATTTTAAATGTACGACAACCAAAACGTGTGCTTACGTTATCAAGTACAGCTTCGCCATCTAAAAGCTCAACTTCTGCTGTGTAAAGGTATGGGTCTTTTTTACCATGCCAGAGGTGAACATCAGGAATATCTAAATTAACAATTTTTTCATTTGAAACAGTTTCAGCAACAATTGCACCAGCAGCATCTTTTATCACATATTTAAGAGTTGGTGTTTCAACGTTTCTGACATATACTTCAATTTCAATTTTTGCATCCTTACCTTTTATTTCTGGTGTAACCTTTATGCTTGGGCTACCATAATAATCTAAATCAAAGTGTTTTTCATTAACGCCAATAATATTAACATCACGATAAAGACCACCATAGAAAGTAAAGTCTGCCATTTGTGGATACACTCTGTCATTTTCAGCGTTATCAACGTCGATTTCGATAGTGTTTTCATCTTTTAAAACATTAGAAATATTAACTCTCCATGTAGAATAACCACCATCATGATGAGCTAATTTTTTACCGTTAACAGTAACATCTGCAGAGGAGTTAGCACCACGGATTTCAAGGTAAACTAAATCAGTTTGTGGTAAATCAGCACGAGCAATTGTTTTTGTGTATTTGCAAGTACCACGGAAATAGTCTGCACCGCCATCCTGACCATCTATAGCATTCCATGAATGAGGAAGGTCAATGTTTTCCTCAGCAGTTTCAGGTTTTGTAAAAACCCAATCTTTATTAATGTTAAGAATTTGTCTCATTGGTATCGCATCCCTTCAGAAATTATATTTCTTTATTTTAATTTTATTATAGCAATAAAAGAGAGCCTTTTGTTATGATTATTTTTGGGTGTTGTTGCACAATATTTATATTTAATTTATGAAAGTTGTTGAAATTTTGATAAAGTTGTACTATAATATATTCTATTAAAGAATTTATTTAGGCGATTTTGCATATTCAGTTAATATGTACTTAGGGGGAAATATAAATTGTTTTATGATTCAGAATTGCATTTTTTACAAAGTGTTTTAAAAAAGTGCAGAGTGCAAACGCAAATTATTAATGCAAATGAAAATCCTGAAAGTAATCTGGATTTAGGTCTGAGAGCACTTTTAGAAATTGATAATCATTTCGAAAGACCTTTGGTTGAGGTGTTGGGCGAAATTTCACGTAACACAATACATTTGCTCACAGATGGTTATATGTGTAAATATATTTATTTACAATTACCTGGCGATGATTTAGAAAATATTTTGGTAATTGGTCCTTATCACAATAGGGTTTTTAATCACGAAGAAATTCTTGAGTTGGCAGAGAAAAATGTTGTTTCGCCTTCGAAAATGCGTGATTTTGAGAGCTATTATAATGGTTTACCACTCGTCGGTGATGAAGGTCAGTTAATTTCTTTAGTTGATACTTTTGGTGAATTTATCTGGAATGGTAGCTCTAATTATAGATTTGCAGAATATGAATTAGAAACTAATTTTGATAGTGTAACTGCTACCTCAATAATTAATAAATCGCTTTCTGAACATGATGGATTAACTTGGAACAGTAAGCTTATTGAAGCAAGATATGCTTATGAAAATGAATTCCTTTTCGCTGTTACACAGGGTAATTACCCTAAAGCTAAGCATCTTGTATCACAATTTAATAGTATCCAGGTTGACCAACGTAATTCTGACCCTATAAGAGATATGAAAAACTATTGTATTGTTATAAATACATTATTTAGAAAAGCAGTTGAACGCGGTGGTGTTCATCCTATTCATATTGATAGTGTTTCAGGTGAATTCGCTAAGAAAATCGAGCTTCGCTCTACTGTTGATGATATTTATAAATTAATGCTTGAAATGGTTAAGGTTTACTGTCAGCTTGTCAATAAATATTCTGTAACTGATTATTCGCCGACAGTTCAGAAGGTTGTAGTGATGATTGAAAGTAATCTTTCATCTGACTTAACGCTCAGTGAACTTGCTTCATCACTAAATATTAATGCCAGTTATTTATCAACTGTTTTCAAAAAAGAGACAGGGAAAACAATCACTGCCTATGTTAATGAAAAAAGAATAGAATTGGCTCAGGAATTGTTGAAAACAACAAATTTACAAATCCAGACGATTGCACAATATTGTGGTATTGTTGACGTCCATTATTTCACTCGATTGTTCAAAAGATTTACTGGTGTTTCACCTAAACAATTCAGAGAAGAAAATAGTTAGAGGTTATTGGAGGCAGATACAGAAAAAAGACAAATAAGAAAAACACGTTATTGTCTTATGTATGAAAATCAGTACTTCGAAATTGATATTTATCCTTTTTGGAACGATAAAGCAATTTTGGAAATTGAGTTAAGTGATGAAAATACTCGAGTTGTATTTCCAGAAAAAATAAAAGTTATTAAAGAAGTGACGGATGACGAAAGTTACAAAAATGCTTCATTGGCTAAATTATAAAATTATTAAGGCGTTGTGTTTTCACAACGCCTTTAATTTTAGATACCAACACAATAATTATCTGTTGCATCTGTAATTTTTACTTCAATAATTTTGCCAGAACGCTTTATATTATCGTAAATTCTTATAGGTGTATAATTTTCTGTATAGCCTTCCGAATAATCGGTTTTATCTGTTTCAAAAAGAACATTTACAGTTTTACCAATTTGCTTTTTTAAATACTCCTGCCTTGTTTTGTTAGTTATTTCTGTTAATTTCTTAGCACGACTTTCCTTAACTGCATTTGTCAGTTGTTGTAATTTCGCTGCTTTTGTGCCTTCTCTTACAGAATAGGGGAAAATGTGTGCTTTTTCGAATTTGATTGTTTTTGCAAACTCAACAGTTTCCCAAAATTCTTCTTCTGTTTCTGTTGGGAATCCTGTAAGAATATCGGTTGTAATTGTTGCATCAGGAAAAATCTCTCTGAGATTTTCAGTCAAAGTCTTGTATTCATCTGCAGTGTAATGTCTGTTCATTTTTTTTAGAACAGAGTCTGAACCACTCTGGAGAGAAATATGGAATTGTGGGCAAAGTTTTTTGATTTTTGCAAGTCTTTCAATCATTTCTCTTGTGATGTGGTCTGGCTCTAAAGAACCTAATCTTACACGTTTAATATTGTCGTATTTTTCAGCAAGCTGTAATGCATCAGGAAGAGAATTTTCAGTGCCTTTGCCATAATCAGAAAGATTAATTCCAACAAATACAATTTCTTTGTAGCCGTTGTCATTTAATGATTTTAATTCTTTATCAATATCAGCAAGTGTTTTTGAACGTGAAAATCCACGAGCGTAGGGGATAAGGCAGTAAGAACAATATCTGTCACAGCCGTCTTGAATTTTTAAAAAAGCACGTGTGTGACCATCAAATTTAGTAATGCCGGTGCCTAAGAAAGCATCGTCACGCGAATGACAGATATGAGCGTTTAATGTTGTTTTTCTTTCGAAAAATGTCTGTAGTACATTAACGATATCAGTGTTAGTTCTGTTTCCCATTAAAATATCAATTTCTGGCAAATCTTTTATAATATCTGGCTCAGCTTGAGAAGCACAGCCTGTTAAAACCATAATAGCATTTTCGTTGTTCTTTTTAAGTTTTCTAACTGTCTGGCGAACCTTTCTTACGCCTTCAGCAGTAACGGTGCACGAATTCACAATTATTATATCAGCTAAATTGGGTGAATTGGTTAAAATATAACCAGCGTTAATTAAAAGCTCACTCATTTCTTGTGATTCATATTGATTAACTTTGCAACCGAATGTTGTGAAATAAACCTTCATAAATTACTCCTGAAAAAAATCGTTTCGGAGAAAAACTCCGAAACGATTATATCATATATTTTAAAATAATGCTACTACTTAAAAAGTTACAGGAACATCAATTACAACTTTACTGTCGTTAAGGTCTGAGAAACCATTTGCACCAAATACACCATAAACTGTTTCATCAACGAATTTACAAATGATTTCAAGTGCTTCATCTGTGCTTGTATCAGCAGGAGGTTCGCCTACGCCAACTCTGCAAAGAGCATATTCAAATCTCTCTAACAAAGCTTTAGCAGAAGTAGGTTCACAGATTGTGTTTTCAAGATATTCTTCAGCTTCTTTGTAAACAGCTCTGAGTTCTTCAATATCTTCTGCATTGTAAAGAGTTGGGTCTTCTGCATATTCAGCAAATACTCTATCAGCATCATCAAAGCACCAACGAGTAATATTTCTTGTGTTTCTGTTGCCGTTGAATTGTGGGAATTTATCAGGCATATCAGCAGTTGAATTAATCTGATTAGATGCAAGCTTTGCAATAAGCTTAATTACAACGTCGTTTCTACCAACTTCGTGGTGCTGACCTTGGAAGAACCAAACATTATCAGGGAAAAGACATGTTGAAACATCAAGGCTTCCGTCAGGAGAAATATATTTAGGGTCTCTTGAAGCGATATATTCTTCTGGAAGTACATCACCAGCTTTAGCATAAGTAGCACCGAGAGAAGTAGAGTCGATGTCAATGATAGCGTCACTATTTGTAGTAAGAGAGGATTTCATAGCAGCGAAGAAGCAATAGTCCTGACTACTGTAATCAAGGTTATAACCACAAACATTATGAACGAGTGCACCTTGTTTAGTTAATTTTACAAGATTATCTTTAAGATTAAGTCTTGCTTGTTGGAAGTGCTCAATTGTTGCATAAAGTCTTGAGTATTCAGGGTCATTTTTAATATAACTGTATTTTTCAATTACATCGTCATATCTATCCTTTGGAATCATAGCCCAGAATTGAGGACAGTTAAGCATCAATGTATCAAGAATACCATCAACTGCTGCAGTAAGGATAGCTTCAATAACTGAACGAGGGAAAATCTTAAGTGCAACATTTATAAGGTGACCTAAGGTTGCGTAGCCATTCATTTCCTTCATAACCATTGGTAAGAATTCTTGGAAGAAGAATTCGTCTTCAATGTTAAAGTTTCTCATATAGAAGTCACCCATAACATCAGTACCATCAAGGCATGAAACTACGTTAAGAACTTTGTTAATGTCAGGGTAATTTGTGTTTTTGTAAAGCTCAAGATAAGCTGTAAGAATTGTACCACCAAGTGAGATTGTAACAATGTTAACCTTATCCTTACCTGTCTGCTCTTTAACCATCTGAATATAAGAATCAAGCTTTGCGGCAGAAATAAATGGGTCAGAAATAAGTGGGAATGTGAAGAAGTAAAGATTATCTTCGCCACCGATTTCATCAACAACAGATTTCATAGGAATCATTCTATAAAAATAGTCTCTGTCATCCTGATTCATTTCAGAGATTGGATATTCATAAGTGATTGTTTGAAGATTTTGTTTTGCTTTACCATCGACACCCGATGCCTGAATAGAAAAAACCTGAGTTACAGTGTCATAAATTGCATCTGAAAGACCAACGTCTGCCTGTGCAATAAGTGATGTAACAAGTGGACCAGCAACAGTACCAGCTAAAACACCTGGGAGAGTTGAAGAGTCGATAATGAGAAGACCACCTGAAAGCTCTTCACCATTGCTGTTTTTAGCAGGCTCGCCATTTTCATCTGCAAGGTAAGAAATTGATTGGCTGATACCAGGAATAATAATGGTAGGTGCAATATCATTACCAGAAGCATTATGCTTTTCAGGTTCTGTTATATTTGAGAAAGCACTACCTGAAGTTTTTATGAGGTCAATAAAGTCATCAACACTGTTGACGCTCATATAGGTAGAAGTTGAAACACTACCGAGATTTGGGTTGAGATAACTTGCAATTGCAAATACACCCGCAGTCATAGCCGAAAAAACGAAAGTGGATGCAAGAAGAAAAGCAAGAACTCTTTTGGTTGTCTTTTTCATTGAAAAAGTCCTCCTTACTTAATATACAATATAATACATAATAAAATATAACATATTTTCTAAAATTTAGCAAGGAAAAGTGAAGTTAAAATTGTATAAAATCTATTGTGAATTTTTGTTGACTTTAGACGAAAAAAATCATATAATAAACTTAAAGAACCATACACAGTTCCTACACACTTATTAAAAAACATTTGAAAGGGGTTAACCTTAGTATTATGACGTTTTTTACTGCATACATAGCAACGCTTGTTTTTATTTTTGGCACACTTATCGGTAGTTTTCTTAATGTACTTATTTATCGTTTGCCAATAGGTCTTGATTTTGTAAAAACTAACTCTATGTGTACATCTTGCAAACATAGATTGCACTGGTATGATTTATTTCCACTTTTTAGTTGGTTGTTTTTAGGTGGTAAATGTCGTTATTGCAAAGCAAGAATTTCGGCTCAGTATCCGATTGTTGAGGCGCTCAACGCCATTCTTTATGTGCTTATCTATTTGTTTTTATGTGGTGGTAACGGTATCGATGGACTTAATTTAAAATTACTTGGATATATGGTAGTTGCTTCTTGCTTAATAGTTACAGCCTGGATTGATTTTAAACATCAGATTATCCCAGATTCAATGTGGATTTCTATTTTTGTTGGTGGAATTTTTATTGTAATTGACGCTGTGATTAGCGGTGAATTTTCAAAGGAATATATAATTTCAAAATTAATAGGGCTTTTTACAATTTCTGGTTTATTCCTTATTGTTGGACTTCTTTCTGGTGGCAGAGCTATGGGTGGCGGAGATGTGAAGTTAATGGCAGCTGCAGGTTTTGTGCTTGGGTGGAAAGCTGTAATTGTTTCATTATTTTTTGGTGCATTTTCAGGTGTTTTATTCGCAATCGGAAGAAAGATAATTTTAAAAAAAGAAATGCGTGGTGTTATTCCGTTTGGTCCTTTTTTAGCAATTGGAATTATGTTAGCCGCGTTTGTTGGTGAAAAAATCTTTAATATGTATCTTGATATGTTTATATGACATTAAATAAATCTTTCGTGCATATTATTATGTGGGTGAGATTTATGTTTGTTTTATCAATTTCTTCAAAAAAAATAAGAACAGTTGTTGCGGTTTTATTGCTTGTTGTTTTAGCTGGGGTTTGTACTGCGGTTTCACGTGTTCAATTAAAAAAGATGAGCGTGCAATCAGTTGAAAATAAATCCACTTCAATTAATTTTAAAGCCGAAAATAATCAGGAACGTCTGAAGTTTATTTCACAATTTGGCTGGGATGTTGAAACTGAGCCTGTTGAAGTCAGTGAAGTAATAATACCACAAGAATTTGATGATGTTTACAATAATTACAATGAAATACAACTCAGACAGAATTGTGATTTGCGTGATTATTCAGGTGAACGTGTCAAGAGATGGACTTATGTAATAAAAAATTATCCTGGTTATTCAGAAAAGGATACTTGCATACGTATTAATTTGCTTATTTTTGATGGGATGGTAATTGGTGGCGATGTTTCGTCAACAGAGCTTTCTGGGTTTATGCATACATTTAGAAAAGAGTAGAAAATATGAGTAAAGAAAGATTAGATAAAATTATTGCTTCATCTGGGCTTTCTACAAGAAGTGAAGTAAAAAATTTAATTAAAAAGGGTTTAGTTAGAGTTAATGGCACTGTTGTTACAGATAGTGCCATTAAATTTGATTGTGATACCGATGATATTGTAGTGGATGGAAAACCATTAAAAAAAGGTAAATTTGTTTATATTATGCTCAACAAACCTAAAGGGGTTGTCAGTGCTACTAACGATAATAAGGATTTGACTGTTGTTGATATTTTGCCAGAGGAATTAAAGCGTAAAAATCTTTTTCCAGCCGGAAGGTTGGACAAGGATACAACTGGTTTTTGTCTTATAACAGATGATGGCGATTTTGCACACAATATTTTAGCACCAAACAGACATGTAACCAAAACATATATTGCAGAGCTTGATAAAGATATAGACTACGAAAAAGGTAAAAAAGCTTTTTATAATGGTGTAGTTTTAAATGATGGTACGGTGTTACTTTCTGCAGATTTAGAAAAACTAGAAAACGGTGATATACCAACTTATAAGGTGGTTATAAAAGAGGGGAAGTACCATCAGGTAAAAAGAATGTTTCAGTCCCTTGGTTCTACAGTTACCGAACTTAAAAGAATAAAAATCGGTAATTTAGAATTGGATGAGAATTTGGAAAGTGGCGAAGCACGCTTCCTTACTGAAATGGAATTGTCAAAAATTACTGAAAAAACACATAATATAGTGTGAAATCTGTTTTTTGTTGGTTTATTTGGTAATTTTTACTATATGATTTTTATTGTATTTCTATGTGCAATTTTCAATTATTTTTGTCATTTTTTAGCATAAAATTAACATTTTGCATAAAAAATGAAGAAATTTTCTAAAAAACACTTGCAATTTTTGTTAAAGTTGTGTATTATGTATAATTGTTAAATGGTCATTTTGTTCAAAATCTTTTTTGGAGGTAAATTAAATGTCCAACAGATTATTTCAAAGTGTAATTCATCAGATGAGAGAAGCTGTTGATAAAACTATTGGTGTTATCGACGAAACTGGTGCTGTTATTTCTTGTAGCGATTTAAGCAAAATCGGTGAAGTAAGAAATGTAAATACGAGTGCTATTTTTTCATCAAATGCACCTGTAGCTTTTGATAACTGTACATATCAGAGCTTTGGCACTCATGTTCATCCTGAGTGTGCAGCTTTCATTGAAGGTAATGATGAAGTGTCTAAAGGTTATCTTGCTATGCTCTGTGTTTCTCTCTCAAGCATTAAGCAATATTATGATGAAAAATACGACCGTAGTAACTTTGTAAAAAACATTATCCTTGATAATATCTTGCCAGGTGATATTTACTTAAAGGCAAGGGAACTCCATTTTAATAACGAAGCTTCAAGGGTTGTTATTCTTATCAGACTTCTTGATAAAAATGATGTTTTTGTTTACGATGTTATTCAAAACCTCTTCCCAGATAAATCAAAGGACTTCGTTATTAATATAAGCGAAAGTGATATTGCACTTGTTAAAGAAGTTAAGAGTGATATTGATAGCAAAGACTTAGAAAAGCTTGCTCGTTCAATTTCTGATGCTCTTACTTCAGAGTTTTATACACATTCTCTTATCAGCATTGGTACGACTGTCACAGGTGTTAAAGAGCTTGCTCGTTCATTTAAAGAAGCTCAGGTTGCACTTGAGGTTGGTAAGGTGTTTGATACTGAAAGAAATATTGTAAGCTATGAGCATCTTGGTATTGCAAGACTTATTTATCAGCTTCCAACAACTCTTTGTGAAATGTTCTTAAAAGAGATTTTTAAAGTTGGTTCTATTGAAACTCTTGATCAGGAAACATTGTTCACAATCCAGAGATTCTTTGAGAATAATCTTAATGTTTCTGAAACATCGAGAAAACTCTTTGTTCACCGTAATACTCTTGTTTATAGACTTGAAAAAATCAAGAAGCTTACTGGTCTTGATTTGCGCGAGTTTGATGATGCAATTGTGTTTAAAGTTGCTCTTATGGTTAAGAAATATCTCGATGCAAATCCAATCAAATATTAAGTTTGCATAAATTAATTTGTATAAATAAATAATAAATTGTTAATAAAAAATAAATTTAGCACATTTTGTTACAAAGGGGTTACATTTTGTAATAAAGTGTGCTATAATTACATTATGTTGTGTTTTGCAACGTTTATTGTTATAATGTGGAATTTAAAAGAAAATGGGTGTTGAAATTTGATAGAATTCAGAAATGTTTCTAAAGTCTACGAAGATACACACACAAAAGCACTTTCTAATCTTAATATAAGAATTGATGATGGCGAATTTGTTTTTGTTGTTGGTGCATCTGGTGCTGGTAAGAGTACATTTTTAAAATTAATGATGCGCGAAGAGGTTCCGTCTTCTGGTCGTGTAAATATTAATGGTTATGACCTTAATGGTCTCAGAAAAAAAGATGTTCCTTATTTCAGAAGAACTCTCGGTATTGTTTTTCAGGATTTCCGTTTGATTCCATCTATGAATGTTTACGATAACATTGCTTATGCGATGCGCGTTATTGGTGCGAGAGAGGCAGAAATCAGAAAAAGAGTTCCATATCTTTTGGGTCTCGTTGGTCTTAATTCAAAAGCACGTTCTTTTCCTAACCAACTTTCTGGTGGTGAGCAACAACGTGTTGCACTCGCACGTGCCCTTGCAAACAATGCAAGTATGATTATTGCCGATGAGCCTACTGGTAATATTGACCCTAGGATGTCTTATGATATTGTCAATCTTCTTAATCATATCAACTCTGATGGTACAACAGTAATTATGGTTACTCATGACTATCATCTTGTTAAAACTTTTAATCATAGGGTTATTACTATAATGAACGGTGAGGTTGTTTCAGATTATCCGGATGCTTCTCATATTGATGTTGAACCATATCGTTTTGATACTCCGGAAGATGAGGTTGGCACTTATTATTCAGATGACACTACTGTGGATTTTGATTATCTTATGAAAACTTATGGTGTCGAAACAATTGAGGCAAAAGACGAAAATCCTTTTGTGGATGTTCCTACAGAGCCCAGAAATTATCGTCCTACCGATACTTATTCAATTTTGAGAGGGGAGGATGACCAATGAAAGGTTTCAGATTAGGTTATTTAACCAGAGAGGGCTTCAAAAACATTTGGGTTAATCGTTTTCTCTCAGTTGCAACTATATTAGTTTTAGTTGCTTGTCTTATTATTGTTGGTACGGGTTCTCTTATTTTCCTTAACATTAATTCACTTCTTGATATTATTGAAGGTCAGAATATTGTTATGGTTTATGTTGAAGATGAGGCAACCGATTACGAAACTGAGTCGTTAGGGTTACAGCTTCAGAATATGAGCAACATCAAAAATGTTGAGTTCGTTCCACGTGAAGATGCATTTGAAAAACAAAAAGAACAATTTGGTGAAAATGCAGCACTTTTAGATGGTCTTTCACCAGAAATTCTTCCTGATGCTTATAAAGTTACTGTTGATGACCTTTCTTTATTTGATAGCACAGTTGATAAAATCAAAAAACTTGAATCTGTGTTACAGGTTCGTGAAAATAGTGACCTTGCCAATAAAGTTGAAACTGTCAGAAATGCTGTTTCATATATGAGTTTGGGCATTATTGCAATTCTTTTCTTTGTGTCAATGTTCATTGTTTCAAATACAATAAGAATTACTATCTACAACAGACGACTTGAGATAAGCATTATGAAGGCTGTTGGTGCGACAAATTCATTTATTCGTTGGCCATTCCTTGTTGAGGGTATGCTTTTGGGTCTTATTTCTGCTGTTATTTCTTTAGCTTTAGAATATTTAGTGTATTCTGTTGCTCTTATCTGGTTCAGCGATATAATGGCACTCTTAGGTGGAAAACCTGTAGAATTCCTTGATTACATCTGGTTCTTCCTTGCGGTATTTGGGTTTATTGGTGTTGTAATTGGTACGACCGGTAGCCTTATTTCTCTTAATAAATATTTAAAGGAGCACAACAATGTTGTCGAGAATGACTAATAAAAAAATTGGTAAGATATTTGCTTTAGCCTTGGCCATTATTCTTGCTTTTTCTTCAATTTCGGTTTCAGTTTATGCTGTTTCTGAATCTGAAAAGGCAGAGTATAATAAAAAAATAGAAGAAATACGTCAACAAATAGAGGCTAATAAGAAAAAAATTGAAGAGCTTCGCGATGAAGCATCTACTTATGATGACGAAATCGGTGGCTACCAGGATAAAATTGATGTTCTTCAATCTCAAATAGATTTGTATAATCAGCAAATTGCAATAATTGATGCTGATATTAAAACTGTTGAGGATGAAATTACTGGTATAGAGAACGAAATCAAAGCACTCAATAAGCAAGTTAAAAAGCTTGATAGACAAGTAATTAAAATTCAGCAAGAAATTGCAGATACTTATACTGTTTTAGGTGAAAGAATCAGAGCTTCTTATATGTCTGGTTCAAATTCATCGTTAGAGTATCTCCTTACTTCTGATGATTTTCAATATCAGTCTTATCTTGAAAGAATTGAATTGCTTGAGAGAGTTTCTCAACACGATAATAAAATAATTTCGGATTTAGAGAAAGATATTGTAAAACTCAAGGCTAAGGTTGAAGAAATTGAGGCAACTAAGCTTGAAAAAAATGCCAAAATTGAAGATTTAGATATTAAGGTTTTGGATCTTGAGGCTAAAAAGAAAGAGCAGGTTGATGCTCGTCAGGTTATTCAGGACGCTGAAGATGAAATTCAGGCGGATTTGGATAAGGTTATGAGCGTTGTAAATAAACTCAATGCTTCAAGTAAAGAATATGAAGCTGCTATTCAACGTGGTGAAGCTACAATTCTTGAGTATGAGAATAAATTATCTGGTCAGAATAGTAGCTTTGGTAGTGGTACAACAGGTAATATGATTTGGCCACTTCCTTACAACAACACTTATGTTTCGTCTTCATTTAAAATGAGAACTTTAAATGGTGTTACAAAACAACATAATGGTATTGATATTTGCCGTGGTAGTAGCTCTTATGGTGCATCTATTGTTGCCGTTAAAGCTGGAACTGTTACAACTGCGTATCATAGTGGCTATAATGGTGGTTATGGACTTTATGTTGTTGTTGATCACGGTGACGGTGTTAAAACATATTATGCTCACATGTCTAAAGTAAGTGTTAATGTTGGTGACTATGTTACCCAGGGTACAAAGTTAGGTGAAGTTGGTAATACTGGTTACTCTTTTGGCGCTCACTTGCATTTTGGTCTTATGATTAATGGTAGTTGGGTTAACCCTATGAACCATCTTTCAAAACCAGCTGGTCTTCAAATAAGAGGTTAGTTTCAAAAATACTAAAACACGTCCCTTTTTCATATATTTTGAAAAAGGGGCGTTTTTATGATTATTTTGAAATTAGAAGAAGCTAAAAGTGAAAAAAGAAAGAAAATCAGGGTAAAGAAAAAATCAAATGAGATTTTGTTTAATTATACACGTGCTGGATTGATTATTAATAATAAACCACATTTTGTTATCTCGGTTAATGAGAGTAATCTGTGTGATGAGAATTTTAAAGCGTTGCTGAAACGTTATAAAGGTGAAATCATAACAAGTGAAAAATTGGCAAAATACGATTTTTTAAATGATTTATTATTTGATGAAAAGCCATATCTGAAAAAAGCGTTGTTTCAAAATTTTATCAAACTTATTAATAATGAAAAATCAAAGAAACTAAATGTTTTTGTTTCGGATTTGACTTTTGATTTAAAGGATGAATTGCCGTTGATTTTGCCTAGGGTTAAGTCACTTACTGTTAGGGTAGCAGATGATTTTTTAACAAGAGATTGGCAAAGAAAATGTTTTTATGAATATGGGGTGAAGCCCGGGATTGTTACAGAAAAAGATGTGCAGTTTTTGTCTTATGAAGTTATAGCTGATTTTGATAAAATACAGAACAAAACTATTATTATTGAATTTTTTAGTGAACAAAAAACTATTTATCCGGATTGTAGATTTCTTGAAATTCCAAATGAATTGAAATTTTTAGAAAATTTTGACCTCGATGATAGTACAATTTGTGCAGTTTTTGGTTCGATTTTAAAAAAGTAATAGTTTGTTGACGGAATGAAAGTGTTATGTTAAAATGAATTGAAATAAATTTTGGTTTGAGGATATGTAAGTTTTATGTTGTTTAAAAAGAAAAAAGAAGAAAAAAGTGGTTATTCGTTTAAACCACGAGATTATGACCGTGATGAAAGAATTGCATTGCAGAAAATTGTTTCGGGTACACCTGTTACACGTAAGCTTTTGCCACAAGAGAAACTTGTGAAATTGACATATAGCTATGTTGTAAGAAATATAAGAATTGGTTCAACTGCTGCACAGAATGTTAACACAACCAAGTATCCACAGGTGTTTTTTAAATCGTTGAGAGATTTAATTGTAACAACAGAAAATCTTGTTCGAATTGAGCCTTTCTGGCGTTTTGAAGGTAGGGGACCTACTGAACAGTTAGAGGATTTGAATAATCGTAAAGATGCCATAATCAAAGGTTTTATTAATGAAACCTTTAACAATCTTGTGAGTGATATGGAGAAAAAAACGTCTGCTTCACAAAAGCAAAAAATGTTTGATGATTATCAACACTCTTTAATTAATAATAAAGATATTTTAGGTGAAGAAAATTTTGAGTTTTTTAAACAGTTGTGTTATGAAAAATTAAATGTTGTTAACGAAAAGAGTGAATAATTTTCACTCTTTTTTGTGTTCTTTTTGGAATTAAAAAAATATTTGGCAAGGTGTACAAATTTAGTTGCTGAAACTTCTATTTTTCGTCATCTGTTTTATTGTTTGTTCTATTGACTTTGAGTTGATAAAATGTTAAAATTTAAACATAGTTTTTTATTAAAAATTTGTCTGATTGTTACTGACGGAAAGGGGAACAAATTTTATTCCCAAGTGGAGCACCACACGGAACTTTCAGGCTATATTGCCGACCGTCTGGGCACACTTGTTCTTGAACGAGTGCGCCCTTTTATATTTGTAAAGAAATAATTCATCGAAAGGATGTTAATATTATGAAAAAAGTTGCTATTATTATGGGTAGTGACAGCGATTTGCCAATTGCAGAAAAAGCTATTAATACTTTAAAAGAGTTTAATGCTCCGTTTGAAGTTCATGTTTTCTCTGCTCACAGAACTCCGTTAGAAGCAAAGGAGTTCAGTGAGAATGCAAAAAAGAATGGTTTTGGTGCGATTATTGCTATTGCTGGCATGGCTGCTCACCTGGCTGGTGCTATTGCTGCTAATACAACACTTCCTGTAATAGGTATTCCTGTTAAGTCGTTAAATTTAGGTGGTATGGAAGCTTTGCTTTCAACTGTTCAGATGCCTTCAGGTATTCCTGTAGCAACAGTTGCTATTGATGGTGGTGTTAATGCCGCTCTTTTAGCACTTGAAATTTTAGCTGTATCAGATGATGATTTAGCAGAAAAGCTTATTGCCAAAAGAAAAAATGATACAGCAGTTGTTTTAGAAAAAAATAAAGCTATAGAAGAAAAATTCAATAAATAATCGGAGGTAAAGTATGGGTGGTTTTTTTGGTGTCGTATCCCAGAATGATGCGGTGCTTGATGCCTTTTTTGGTACAGACTACCATTCACATCTTGGTACAAGACGTGCTGGTATGGCTGCAGTAAATACTGAAATTGGTTTACAAAGAAAAATTCATAAAATTGAAAATTCACCTTTCAGAACAAAGTTTGAAAACATTCTTAATGAAATGAGTGGTAATGCTGCTATTGGTTGCATAAGTGACTCTGACCCACAACCACTTTTGATTTGTTCAAATTTAGGTAACTATGCAATTTGTATGGTTGGTGTTATAAATAATTCTGATGCTCTTGTTAAACAGTATTTATCATTCAGTGGCGGACACTTCAGTGGTATGAGTGGTGGTAAAATTAATTCTTGTGAATTAGTTGCCGCAATGATAAATCAGAAGAGTAGCTTTGCTGAAGGTATTAAATTTGCTCAGGATGTTATTGAGGGCTCTGCTTCAATACTCATTCTTACAGAGAATGGTAAGCTTATTACTGCTAGAGATAAAATGGGTAGAATCCCTGTTGTTCTTGGTAAACGTGATGATGGTTTTTGTGTTTCATTTGAGGATTTTGCTTACAAAAAATTAGGCTACGAAGATTATAAAGAATTGGGTCCTGGCGAAATTGTTGAAATGACAAGTGAAGAAGTTAAAGTTCTTTCAGCCCCTAGAGATAAAATGAAAATATGTGCGTTCCTTTGGTCATATTACGGTTATTCAACTTCTTGCTATGAAGGTAGAAATGTTGAAGCAATGAGATATGAAAACGGAAAAATTATGGCACAAACTGATAAGGAAAACGGTGTAGCTCAGGATATTGATTACGTAGGTGGTGTTCCTGATTCTGGTACCCCACATGCAATAGGTTATGCTAATGAAAGTGGTATTCATTTTGCCAGACCTTTTATCAAATATACACCAACCTGGCCAAGAAGCTTTATGCCATCTAATCAGAGAGAACGTAATATGGTTGCTAAAATGAAGCAAATTCCGGTTCATGCTCTTATACAAGATAAAAAACTTCTCTTTGTTGATGATAGTATCGTCCGCGGTACTCAGCTTCGTGAAACTGTTGAATTTCTTTATGAGAATGGTGCGAAAGAGGTTCACATGCGTTCAGCTTGTCCACCAATTATGTTTGGTTGTAAATACCTTAATTTTTCAAGAGCAAACTCAGAAATGGAGCTTATTACCAGAAGTACTATTTATGAGCTTGAAGGTGAAGAGGGTGCAAAGCATCTTGATGAATATAGCGATGCTTCAACTGAACGTGGTGCAAAAATGAGAAAAGTTATTTGCGATAAGCTCCATTTCGCTTCTCTCGAATTCCAGTCACTTGATGGGCTTATTAAAGCAATTGGTCTTCCGGCAGACAGAGTTTGTACTTACTGTTGGAGTGGTAAAGAAGATTAAATTTAAAAATTACTTTGAAGGAGAAAGATGTTATGAATAATTCAAGATCAGAAAGTTATGCAGCAGCAGGTGTTGATATTACTGCAGGTTACAAAGCAGTTGAGCTTATGAAGCAATATGTTGCAAGAACAATTACAGATGGTGTTTGCTCAGATGTTGGTGGTTTTGGTGGCCTTTTTGAACTTCCAGAAGGTCTTAAAAAGCCAGTTCTTGTAAGTGGTACTGATGGTGTTGGTACAAAGCTTAAATTAGCATTTATTATGGACAAGCACGATACAGTTGGTATTGACTGCGTTGCTATGTGTGTTAATGATGTTATCTGTTCAGGTGCAAAACCTTTATTCTTCCTTGATTATATTGCTTGTGGTAAAAATATTCCTGAAAGAATTGCTGATATTGTTAAAGGTGTTGCAGAAGGCTGTGTTCAGTCTGGTTCAGCACTCATCGGTGGCGAAACTGCAGAAATGCCTGGTTTCTATCCAGTTGATGAATATGACCTTGCAGGCTTCTCAGTAGGTGTTGTTGATAAAGAAAATATTCTTAACAATAAAGAAATGGAAGAGGGCGATGTTATTATTGCTCTTCCATCAAGTGGTGTTCACTCAAATGGTTTCTCACTTGTAAGAAAAGTATTTGATGTTGAAAATGCTGATATTAAAACTCCACTTGACAGACTCGGTGGAAAATCAATTGGTGAAACACTTCTTACACCAACTAAAATTTATGTAAAACCAATTCTTGCACTTTTAGAAGAAGTTAAAGTTAAAGGCATTTCTCATATTACTGGTGGTGGCTTCTACGAAAATATTCCAAGAAGTATACCAGATGGTCTTGGTGCAAAAGTTAATAAGAGTGCAGTTAAAATTCTTCCTATTTTCACTCTTCTTCAGGAGACAGGTAATATTCCTGAAAGAGATATGTTCAACACATTCAATATGGGTGTTGGTATGAGTGTTGTTGTTAAGAAAGAAGATGCTTCTAAAGCAATCGAAATTCTTAAAGCAAATGGCGAAGATGCTTACATTATTGGTGAAATCATCAAGTCAGATGAAAAAATTATTATTGTTGACTAATAGGTGTTACTTATGAGTAAAAAGAATATTGTAGTTCTTGTTTCTGGTGGTGGCACTAATCTTCAGGCGCTTATTGATGCTTCAAAACGTGGTGAGTTGGGCAATGGTGAAATTACTTGTGTAATTTCTTCTAAAGAAGGTGCTTATGCCCTTACTCGTGCAGAAGAAAATAATATTAAAACAAGAACTCTTATAAGAAAAGATTTTTCTGATATTGCTTCATACAGCAAAGCCATGAGAGATGCTTTATTAGAAGAAAAGGCTGACCTTATTGTTTACGCAGGCTTTATGACAATTCTTGATGAAAATGTCTGCGATGCCTTCCCAAACAAAATGATAAATGTTCATCCTGCTTTGATTCCTTCATTTTGTGGTAAAGGCTTTTATGGACTCCATGTTCACGAAGAAGCACTTAAAAAAGGTGTTAAAGTTTCAGGTGCTACTGTTCATTTTGTTACTGCAGAATGTGATGCCGGTCCTATAATTCTTCAAAAGGCTGTTGAAGTTCTTGAGGATGATACTCCTGAAAGCCTGCAAAAAAGAATTATGGAAAATGCTGAATGGAAAATACTTCCACAGGCAGTAAAGCTTTTCTGTGATGATAAAATTATAGTTGAAGGCGAAAAAACAATTATTTTAAAATAAATTAACTGAAAGGGTATAGATAATATGGAAATTAAAACTATTGTTGATGAACTTAATTCTCTCGCTTACCACGGTAGAGGAATTATGATAGGTAAAAGTGCTGATGGTAAAAAAGCGGTTACAGCATATTTTATTATGGGTAGAAGCGAAAACAGCCGTAACAGAGTGTTTATTGAAGATGGCGAAGGCATAAGAACACAGGCTTTTGACGAATCAAAAATGACAGACCCACACCTTATTATCTATGCACCGGTTCGTGTGTTAGGTAACAAAACAATCGTTACAAATGGTGACCAGACTGATACAATTTATGAGCTTATGGATAAGCAAATGACTTTTGAACAGTCACTTCGCACTCGTGAATTTGAAGATGATGCACCAAACTACACACCACGTATTTCAGGCATTATTCATAACGAAAATGGCGATATGAATTTTGCAATGTCTATTTTAAAATCTGCAGATGGCGATGGTTCAAGTTGTCAAAGATATACATACGCTTATTCAAATCCACTTCCTGGTAAAGCTAAATTTATTCACACTTATAAATGTGACGGCAATCCACTTCCAAGTTTTGAGGGTGAACCTAAAACACTTGTTTTGCCAGATGCTTCAATTGATGAATTAACAGATTTAATCTGGACTAACTTAAATGAAGATAATAAAGTATCTCTCTTCGTAAGATACATTGATTTAGAAACAGGCAAATACGACTCAAGAATCGTAAACAAAAACAAATAAGGAGTATTTAACAATGAAAGAATTTGAACTTAAATATGGTTGTAACCCTAATCAGAAGCCATCAAAAATTTATATGGAAGATGGTTCTGAGCTTCCAATAGAAATACTTAACGGCAGACCTGGTTATATTAACTTTCTTGATGCTTTTAACAGTTGGCAATTAGTTAAAGAATTAAAAACAATTTTAGGTCTCCCTGCAGCAGCTTCTTTCAAGCACGTTAGCCCTACTTCAGCTGCAGTTGGCACAGTACTTTCAGATAAATTAAAAAAAGCTTGTTTTGTTGACGATATTGAGGGTCTTGATGCTTCACCACTCGCTTGTGCATACGCAAGAGCACGTGGTACCGACAGAATGTGTTCTTTTGGTGACTGGGTGGCACTTTCAGATGTTTGCGATAAAACAACTGCAGAGCTTATTAAAAGAGAGGTTTCTGATGGTGTTATTGCTCCAGGATATGAGCCAGAAGCACTTGAAATTCTCAAATCAAAGAGAAAGGGTACATATAACATAGTTAAAATTGACCCTGAATTTGTTCCAATGGAAAAAGAAACAAAGCAAGTTTTCGGTATTACATTTGAACAGGGCAGAAATAACTTCAAAATTGATGAAGAACTCTTGGGAAATATTGTTACAGCAAATAAAGAGTTACCAGAGTCAGCAAAGCGCGATTTAATTATAGCTCTTATAACTCTTAAATATACTCAATCAAATTCAGTTTGCTATGCAGTTGACGGACAGGCTATCGGTGTTGGTGCTGGTCAGCAGTCAAGAATTCATTGTACACGACTTGCAGGTACAAAGGCAGATACTTGGCAGCTTCGTCAGCACGACAAGGTTCTTAATCTTCCTTTTAAAGCAGAGCTTGGCAGAGCAGACAGAGATAATGTTATTGATGGCTACATCAATAAAAACGAAGAGGATGTTTGTGCAGATGGTATCTGGCAGAAATATTTTACTGAACAACCAGCTCCACTTACTAAAGAAGAAATGGATTCATACCTTGCAACTATTACAGGTGTTGCGCTTGGTTCAGACGCATTCTTCCCATTCAGTGATAATATAGAGCGTGCTAAAAAGAGCGGTGTTTCTTATATTGCTGAACCAGGTGGCTCAATCCGTGATGATTTAGTTATTGAATGTGCTGATAAGTACAATATGGCTATGGCATTTACTGGAATGAGATTATTCCATCACTAATATTCATTGTCGGAGGAAATTATGAAAGTAATGGTTGTCGGTGGTGGCGGTCGTGAACACGCTATCATTAAGAAACTCAAAGAAAATAAAGATATAACTAAAATTTTTGCACTTCCAGGTAATGGTGGCATGAAAGATGATGCTGAATGTGTAAACATTGGTGCAAAGGATATTGAAAAAATTGTAGAGTTTGCAGTTACTGAAAAAATTGATTATGCAGTTGTGGCACCAGATGACCCACTCGTTTTAGGTGCAGTCGATGAATTAGAGGCAAAAGGTATTCCTTGCTTTGGTCCTAAGAAAAATGCTGCTATAATTGAAGGTAGCAAGGTTTTCTCAAAGAACTTTATGAAAAAATATAATATCCCAACTGCTCAATATGAAGTTTTTTCAAGTGTGGAAAGTGCTCTTGAATATCTTGAAACTGCACCAATTCCAACTGTTATAAAAGCAGATGGTTTAGCACTGGGTAAGGGCGTTATTATTGCTTTCACTTTAGAAGAAGCAAAAAATGCAGTTAAAGAGATTATGGAAGATAAAGTCTTCGGTGCAAGTGGTAACAACATTGTTATTGAAGAATATTTAGAAGGGCCAGAAGTTTCAGTTCTTTCATTTACTGATGGTGAAACTGTTGTTCCTATGATTTCTTCAATGGACCACAAACGTGCACTTGATGGCGATAAAGGTCTTAATACTGGTGGTATGGGTACAGTTGCTCCAAATCCATATTACACAGAGGATATTGCAAAAACCTGTATGGAAACAATCTTCTTACCTACAATCAAGGGTATGAAAGAAGAGGGGAGAACATTTAAAGGTTGCCTTTATTTCGGTCTTATGATTACTAAAAACGGTCCTAAAGTTATTGAATATAACTGCCGTTTTGGTGACCCTGAAACACAAGTTGTTTTACCATTACTTGAGAGCGATTTATTTACAATTATGAGAGCAACAACAAATGGTACCTTAAAGGATACAGAAGTTAAATTCAGTAAAAACAGTGCTGCTTGTGTTGTTGTGGCTTCAAATGGCTATCCACAAAAATATGAAACTGGCAAAGAACTCGTAATTTCTGACGATATTAAAAATAACGTGTATGTTGCAGGTGCAAAGCTCAGTGGTAATACACTTCTTACTGCAGGTGGCAGGGTTTTAGGTGTTACTGCAGTAGCTGATGATTTAAAATCTGCACTTTCATTGGCTTATGAAAGAGTAAATAAAGTTAATTTCTCAAACGCTTTTTACAGAAAAGATATCGGTAAAAAAGCGTTAGAGGTTTTGGAGGGTTAAAAATGGTTTATCGCGTTTATGTTGAGAAGAAGCAAGGTCTTGAAGCGGAAGCTAAATCTTTAAGATATGACATCCGTCATCTTCTCGGTATCAAAGCTTTAGATGATGTTCGTATTGTAAATCGTTACGATGTTGAAAATATTGAAAAAGATTTATTCCAGTATGCAGTTAAAACTGTATTTTCAGAGCCACAACTTGATAATGTAAGTGATGAGTTGAATTTTGGTGATGCTGCTATTTTTGCAGTTGAATTTTTACCTGGTCAGTTTGACCAACGTGCAGATTCAGCAGCACAATGTATTCAGATTATTTCCCAGAAAGAAAGACCTCTTGTGAAAACTGCAAAGGTTTACGCTCTTTATGGTTCTCTTTCAGCTGATGAAATTGATAGAATTAAAAAGCATCTTATTAACCCAGTTGAGTCACAAGAAGCATCACTCGAAAAATATGAAACATTAAAGGTTAATTATTCTATTCCAGAAACAGTTGAAACTCTTACTGGTTTCATTTCAATGAATGAAGAAGAGCTTGCAAAATTTGTTAAAGAATATGGTCTTGCAATGGATAATGATGACCTTATGTTCTGTCGCGATTACTTCCGTAAAGAAGACCGTGACCCAACTTTAACTGAAATCAGAATGATTGATACATACTGGTCTGACCACTGTCGTCATACAACATTTTTAACTACTATTGATAATGTTAAGTTTG